>JAOPWF010000651.1 GCA_025965815.1 Mycobacterium sp. | reverse complement strand
GATGCCGTTCGGCTCCAAGCGCTTCCTGCGCGAGCGTGTCATGCCCGCTGTGCGTGAGGGGCTGGCGGCCGCCGGCCGGGACGTCGCGGACTTCGCCGTCCTGCCGGAGATCATCGTCTCGACGGGCGCGACGGACGAAGAACGAGAGAACGCCGACGCCTCGGCGCGGCGCCTGCTCGCCTTCTACGGTTCGACGCCCGCATACCGCCCGGTCCTCGAGGTGCACGGCTGGGAGGACCTCCAACCGGACCTCAACGCGATGTCCAAGCAGGGCCGTTGGCGGGAGATGGCGGAGTTGATCGACGACGAGATGCTGCACACCGTCGCCGCCTGCGGCTCACCGGGGGACGTCGCCAAGCACATCCGCGATCGCGTCGACGGGGTCTCCGACCGCATCGGCCTGTACCAGCCGGGACCGATCGCCGCCGAGTCGCTGGCCGACATCGTTGACGCACTTCAAAACTGAGGACCTATGGTGATGTGTATCACCGGATGAATCCCGAACAGTCGGGATCAAGAGGAGGTTCTCGATGACCGCGGAGCAAGGCGAGTACTCCGACGTGCTGATCATCGGTGCCGGCATCTCCGGCATCGGCGCCGCCTACCGTATCCACGAGAAGAATCCGCGGCTGAGCTACACGGTGCTCGAGCGCCGGCAGCGCATCGGCGGGACCTGGGACCTGTTCCGGTATCCGGGCATCCGGTCGGACAGCGACATCTTCACGCTGAGCTTTCCCTTCGAGCCCTGGCAACGCCCCGAGAACGTGGCCAATGGCGAGGATATTCGGGAGTACCTGGAAACGACGGCCCGCAAGCACGGCATCGACTCCCACATCCGGTTCAGTACCACCGTCCGGTCCGCCGACTGGGACTCGACGACTGACACCTGGACCGTGCGCGCCGAGCAGGACGGCGTCGAGAAGATCTACCGCGGCCGCTTCCTGTTCTGCGGCACCGGCTACTACAACTACGAACAGCCCTACACCCCCGAGTTCCCCGGCATCGAGGACTTCGCCGGCGAGGTCGTTCATCCGCAGTTCTGGCCCGAGGCGCTGGACTACGCCGGCAAGAAGGTTGTGGTGATCGGGAGCGGGGCGACCGCGATCAGCCTGATCCCGTCGCTGGCCGAGAAGGCCGCGCACGTGACGATGCTACAGCGCTCACCCACCTACATGATGTCGATGCCACAGATCGACCCGATGGTCCAGGCGATCCGGAAAGTGCTGCCGTCCAGGCTCGCTCATTCGGTTGTCAAGTGGCGCAACGCCCTGATCCACATTCTGACGTACGCCGTCTCCCGCAAGGCGCCCAAGTTCATGCGACGGCTGGTGCGCGAGACGGCCGTGAAGAACCTTCCCGAGGGTTATCCCGTCGACGTCCACTTCAAGCCCCGCTACAACCCGTGGGATCAGCGGCTGTGCCTCATCCTCAGTGGCGACCTCTACAACCAGATCAGCGAGGGCCGCGTCGAGGTGGTGACCGACCACATCGACCACATGGACGCAAATGGCATTGTGTTGCGGTCCGGTGAGCGCGTCGACGCCGACGTGATCGTCACGGCCACCGGCCTGCAACTGCAGGCACTGGGCGGGATGACGGTGAGCATCGACGGCGCGGAGATCAAGCCCCACGATCGGTTCGTCTACAAGGAGTATCTGCTCGAGGACGTCCCCAACATTGCGTGGTGCATCGGGTACACCAACGCGTCGTGGACACTGCGGGCCGACATGACGGCACGCGCCGTCGCAAAACTGTTGGCGTACATGGAGTCTCACGACTACACCCACGCCTACCCGCATCTGGGTGACAAGCCGATGTCGGAGAAGCCGACGTTTGACCTGCAGTCGGGCTACGTGCAGCGTGCGCTGGACGTGCTGCCGAAATCGGGCACTCACCGACCGTGGAACGTGCGACACAACTTCCTGCTCGACACCATCGACCACCGTCTTGACCGCATCGAGGAGTCGATGGTGTTCGGTCGGGTCAAGGCTGAACAGGCGCAGCCGGCCTAGGGCGCCACCGTCAGCCAGTCGGTGAAGCCGGACGGGTCGTGGCGCCCGAGCGCGCCGTGCTCGAAGAGCCCCCAGCCCACCACCGGAGCGCCCTGCCCGTCCTGGCAGGTGGCGCGGCCGACGTGATCGATGACGCCGAACATGGCGCGGCCCGAGATGTTGGGATCGGTCATGTCGTAGGTGAGGCGCTCGGTGAACTTCTCGCCCTTCCACACTCCGTGCAGCCAGTCGGAGTCGCCGCCGTATCCGCCGCCTATGTGAATCGGCACGCCCAGCTTCGACTCCACTTCGAGCCGGACCGGGGTGCCATCCATGGCGGTGGCCTGAATCGTTGCGCCGTAGGGGATCCGGGTGCCCGAGGTGTAGTGGATGTTGACCTGCGGCCAGCCCAGTTGCTCCACCCTGCCGTCGCGCCAGATCCGCGTGCAGTCGTTCAGGCTCCGGAATCCGCTGGGCTCCTCCTGAATGATGAGGACGACGGCGTAGTCGTCGAAAGCCATCGGCACATACAGCCACCACATGCCGTCGAAGGGTGGATCGGCGGCCCGGCCCGCCGGCTCGGCCTCCCCGATGGGGCGGATGCCCCAGGACCGGTCGCGGCTGCCCAGCCAGACCGACGGGTCCACGGTGATGTCCTCGCCGTCGACCGAGATTGTGCCGCTCCAGGTTCCGAGTTGGGCGAACCGCTGGGCATCCAGCGTGACGCGGTTGCCGGCGCGCAGCAGGTGCCGCTGCTCCTGAACCACGTCGAACAGTCCGTCCCAGGTCATGTCGACCGCGATGCCCTCGGTCTCCTCGAGGAGGACGCGCAGCTTGCGCAACGGCTCCACCACCTCGATGCGGTAACCGTTCACGTTCTGGTTGAGCCGGTCGGAGTCGATGGCATCGGAAAGGTGCACCGCCGTCTGGGTTTCACCCATCCGCACTAGCACGAAGGCGTCCTTGACCCCCAGGTTGGGGTAGTAGCCGATGCCGGTGATCACAAAGATGTCGCCGCTGCGGTCGTGCGCGTTGAAGTAGGAGCGGTCGTAGAAGTTGCGGTCGCTCGACCCGGGCCACGCGATCGGTTGCGGGATCTGGTGTATCGGGAATTCGTCGGTCGGTCCGAGCATCACGCACCCGCCCCGGCATCGTTGATGAGTCGTCGCAGCAGCGCGCCGTGGTAGAACAGCGATTCGACGTCTTCGGGCTTCTCGGTTTCACCGAAGTGGACCCGCCGGGCGCCGGTACGCATGAACACACACGCCCACATCACCCCGGCGAAGGCGTAGAACCACTGCAGGTCACCGAGTTCGACACCGGTGTGTTTGGTGTAGCGGGCCCGGACATCGGATTCCCGCATCACGTTCGGCAGGCCGGGCAGCCCGGCGAGGCCGGCCAGCTCCTGAAAGACCATGTGCGCGAAGATCATCCACGCCACGTCGAACTCGCGGGGTCCCAGCGTGGTCATCTCCCAGTCCAGCACCGCCACCGGCCGGCAGTCGGCGTAAAGGACGTTGCCCACGCGTGAGTCGCCCCACAGCAGTACGGGTTCGGCGGCCGCGGCCTCCTGCGGCCAGTTCGTTTCGAGCCACCCGAAGGCCCGCTCCAGCAGCGTCGAGCGGCCGATGTCGGGCACCGCGAAGTCGTACCAGGACCGGCACCAGTCGAAGTGGCGGCGCAGCGCGGTGGCCTCGGCCGGCCCATCGGCCAGGAACGCGAACGTGTTCTGCGCGTTGGGTATCGAGTGCAGTTTGGCCAGCACCTCGACGGTGGCGTCCTGCAATTCCCGATGGCCCTCCGGCGGCGCGTCGAAGAACCAGTTGTTGCCGAAGGTATACGGCATCACGTCGGGCGGGGTGATGCCGTCGACGTAGTCCATCAGGAAGAACGGGGTTCCAAGCACGTCACCCGTCGGCTCCATCCACCGCACCCTCGGGACCGGCACATCGGTTTTCTCCGCGACCAACCGCATCACCTCGAACTGATGATCCAGTCGGTAGGCCGGGAAGACCGGGACGTCGTCCTCGGCGGGCGCAACCCGTGCGACGAACTTCTGTGTCACCGCGCCGTTGTCGTCCCACTCGGCGGTCAGCACGATCGTCTCCGACGACATGCCGGTGGAGTCGACGCCGCTTTCCACGGTCACCCGTGGTGCCGCGCCTCCGGGCAGCACGGTGGACAGCCATCGCGACATCACCACCGGCAAGGTGGTGATATCCCTGCTCGAACGTTGGAGTCGGCCGACATCTTCGACAGCCGGTTCAGTAGCCACAGATTCTTCCTTTGACCGAAGGTGCCGCTATTACGATACGATAGGTAGCGATATGAAAGCAGAGCCGTCATCCCTTGACAAGGCCCCGCTCGCCGGTCGCCCCCGGGATCCGCGTATTGACGCTGCCATACTGTGCGCGACGGCGGATCTGCTTGTGCAAATTGGGTATTCGAATCTGACCATGGCGGCGGTGGCCGAGCGTGCCGGCACGACGAAGACTGCGCTGTACCGCCGGTGGTCCAGCAAGGCCGAACTCATCCACGAGGCGGCCTTCCCGGCGGTCCCCACCGCGCTGCAGACGCCCGCCGGGGATATCACCGCAGACCTGCGGGCGATGGTGGTGGCGGCGCGGGACGTGTTCACCAGCCCGGTCGTGCGGGCGACGCTGCCGGGGCTGGTCGCCGACATGTCGGCCGACGCCGAACTCAACACGCGGGTAATGGCTCGCTTCACCGGGCTGTTCGACGCGGTGCGGGTCCGGTTGACCGCAGCGGTCCAACGCGGTGAGGTGCATCCCGACGTTGACGCCGACAGGTTGATCGAAGTGATCGGCGGCGCCACGATGCTGCGGTTACTGCTGTGGCCCGACCGGGATCTCGACGATGAGTGGGTGGACCACACGACAGCCATCGTGGTCCACGGCGTGGTCGCGTGAGGACAGTAATGTCGGGTCGATGACTGGACAGTTGGAAGGCCAGACCGCGATCGTCACCGGCGCCAGCCGCGGTCGCGGTGGTGGCCCGCACCGAACAGGTCTGGGACGAGCGTCTGCCCGGCACCATCGGTGAGACGGTCGCCGACATCGAGGCGGCGGGCGGTCGCGCCGTCCCGATCCGCGCCGACCTGCTTGACCGCGAGGACATCCCGCGCCTGGTGGACGAGGCGCGGGAGGCGCTCGGTCCGATCACCATACTGATCAACAACGCCGCCTTCACCGCGCCCGGCCGTCCACCCAAACCCGGTGTGCAGCGGGTGGAACGACCGCCGACGCCCACCGCGGCGCAGGCGGGCACCGCCACCAAGGCGGACTGGCCGGCGTTCGTCGGGACGCCGCTGCCAGCGTTCCGGCGGCACTTCGAGATCGCGGTGTTCGCCGCGTACGAACTGATGCAGCTGGTGAGTACCGACATGATCACCGTGGGTCACGGCTCGATCGTCAACGTCACCTCCGGCGCGTCGCGGATGCCGGGCGACGGGCCCTACGCCGACCGCAGCGGCGGCGTCCTGCCCGGGTACGGCGGATCCAAGGCGGCTCTCGAGCATCTCACCCAGTGCGCGGCCTACGACCTGCAGGGCGCCAATATCGCCGTCAACGCGCTGACCCCGTCGCAGGTGATGGTCACTCCCGGTCTGTCGTACTACTCGAAGGAGTTCGACAACATCGGCTCCAACGACGAATTCGCCGAAGCCGCAGTGCGACTGGCGATGGTCCATCCGAATGTGGTTACCGGCCGGACGATCGGCCACCTCGATGTGCTCGACGGCAGCTTTAAGCCCTACCAGCTGACTTAGCGCTCGGTCATCTGGCGCCGGTTGCGCTCGGCCACCGCCCGGTGCCGATCGCTCAGTCCGTCGGTCCCGGTCATGGCGGCGCCGGCGATGGCCTGCTCGGCCGCCAGTGCGGGACCGGTGACGGCAGTCGAGCCCGTCACGTAGATCTCCTTGAGACCCGTCATTACCGGGTCGGGTACCTCGGCGATCTGCGCGGCCAGTTCGACCGCCCGGTCGAGCAGTCGGCTGTGGGGGACAACTTCGGTGACCAGTCCGATCTTCTCTGCGCGCGCCGCGTCGACCACCTCACCGGTCATCGACAGCCATCGTGCCATGCCGGCGCCGACGAGTTGGGGGAGTCGTGCGGTCATCCCGCCGCCGGGCAGGATGCCGACCCTGGCATGGGTGTCGGCGAACACCGCGTGCTCGGACGCGACCAGGAAGTCGCAGCCGAGCGCCATCTCCAGCCCACCGGTGAACGTTGCCCCGTTGATGGCACCGATGATCGGCTTGCGCATCGCGGCGACGGCGGCGATGCAATTCTCGGATTGGAACCGCTCGAAGTAGTCGAGTCCTTGCGCCGCCGCCTGTTTGAGGTCGACACCGGCGCAGAACGCCGGATCCGCGCCGGTCAGCACCACCGCACGCACCGATGGCTCGGCGTCAGCCCCGGTCAAAGCGGCATACAGGGCGCTGATCAGGTCCCAGTTCAACGCGTTCGCACCTGGGGCCGGTTCATCGTCAGCACGCGGACGGCTCCGTGGTCGGCGGTGATCATCAGCTGCTCGATCGTCATCCGTCGACCCTGGCGCTCAGCGCAGGAAATGATCGGCGTTGTTGGCGAGGTCCAGCAGCGGCTGCGGCAGGGCACCGAGCGCCAGGGTGATGGCCGCGGCCACCGTGACCGCGGCGGTGCTCAGCGCGCTGGGCACCACCACCCGCGGTGCGTCCTCCGGCGGGTCGGTGAAGAACATCAAAACGATCACCCGCACGTAGAAATAGGCGGCGATCGCGCTGGCGACGACGCCGACGACCACCAGCGGGATGGCACCGCCTTCGCCGGCCGCCTTGAAGACCGCGAACTTGCTGACGAAGCCACTGGTCAGCGGGATTCCGGCGAAGGCCAGCAGGAACAGCGAGAAGACCACCCCGACGAGGGGGAAGCGCCGTCCAAGGCCGGCCCAGCGCGCCATCGCGGTGTCCTCCTCACCGGACGCGTCGCGGACGAGGTTCACCACCGCGAACGCGCCGAGGGTGCTGAAGCCGTAGGCGAACAGATAGAACAGCGTCGAGGACAGCCCGGCCTCGTTGCCGGCGATCACGCCGGTCAGGATGAACCCGGCGTGCGCGACCGCCGAATAGGCCAGCATCCGCTTGACGTCCGTCTGGGTCACCGCGGTCACCGTGCCGACGACCATGGTCAGGATGGCCACCGCCCACAGCACCGGCCGCCAGTCGGCCCGCAGTTCGGGCAGGGCGACGTAGAAGATCCGCAGCATCGCGCCGAAGGCGGCGACCTTGGTGGCCGCGGCCATGAAGGCGGTGATCGGAGTCGGCGCGCCCTGATAGACGTCGGGGATCCAGGAGTGGAACGGCACCGCACCGACCTTGAACAGGATGCCGACCAGAAGCAGGCCCATACCGACCAGCGCCAGCGAGGTGTCACCCGATCCGGCGGCGATCGCATCGGCGATGCCACCGAGGCTCAGGGTGCCTGCGTATCCGTAGAGCAGCGCGACGCCGTAGAGAAAGAAGGCCGACGAGAAGGCGCCCAGCAGAAAGTATTTCAGCGCGGCTTCCTGGGAGAGCATGCGACGGCGCCGCGCCAGCCCGCACAGCAGGTACAGCGGCAGCGACAGCACCTCAAGCGCGATGAACATCGTCAGCAGGTCGTTGGCCGCGGGAAACAGCATCATCCCGCCGACAGCGAACATCGTCAGCGGAAAGACCTCCGTCTGGACCACACCCGCCTTGGTGGCCAGTTTCTCGGCCACGCTGCCGGCGACCGCCGACGCCTGCGGGGTGAACGCGTCCAGCCCCGCGGCGCCGTCCCGACCATCCGGGCCGACCTCGACAGAGATCCGCCGCTCCGCGATGAGCAGCATGCCAAGCACACCGATGAGCACGATGGTGCCCTGCAGGAACAGAGCGGGCGCATCGACGGCCACCGCCCCCATCACCGCGATATGGCCGCTGGAGCCGTGCAGCCCGCGGGCCAGCATCACCACGGCGACGAACGCGGCGAGCAGGCCACCCAGGCCGAGGGCCAGTTGGGTGGCGTAGCGCTGCCGCCGGGGCAGGAACGCCTCGACGAGGACGCCGGCGACGGCGACACCGAACACGATCAGCATCGGCGAGAGCTGGCCGTATTCGACGCTGGGGGTGGGCAGTGTCATTTGGCCGGTCCTTCCGCGGTTCGCGGCGTGGGGTCCTGCTGGTTGATGGTGGTCAGGGTGTGGCTGACCGCCGGATTGATCACGTCGAGTGCGGGTTTGGGATACACGCCGAGAACCAGCAGCAGGGCGACCAGCGGCGCGACCACGGCCAGCTCGCGGGGCACCAGATCGCGCACCTTGTCGTTGCCGTCGGTCACCGGACCGGTCATCATCCGCTGATAGAGCCAGAGGATGTAGATCGCGGAGAGCACCAGCGCGGTGGAGGCCAGCACGGCGAACACCGGGTACCGGGTGAACGTGCCGATCAGCACCAGGAACTCGCTGATGAACGGTGCCAGCCCCGGCAGCGACAGCGTGGCGAGGCCCGCGACCAGGAAGGTGCCGGCCAGCACCGGCGCCACCTTCTGCACGCCGCCGTAGGCGTCGATCGCCCGGGTTCCCCGCCGCGACACCAGGAATCCGGCGATCAGGAACAGCGCCGCCGTCGAGATGCCGTGGTTGACCATGTAGAGCGTGGAGCCCGCCTGGCCCTGGCTGGTCATCACGAAGATCCCCAGGATGATGAAGCCGAAGTGCGAGATCGAGGTGTAGGCGATCAGCCGCATCACGTCCGTCTGACCGATCGCGACGATCGCGCCATAGACGATGCCGATGACGGCGAGCGCGATGATGTACGGCCGGAAATATGTTGAGGCGTCTGGGAACAGCTGCAGGCAGTAGCGCAGCATGCCGAAGGTGCCGACCTTGTCGACGACGGCCATCATGAGCACCGCGCTGGCCGGGGTGGCCTGGACCGCGGCGTCGGGCAGCCAGCGGTGGAACGGCCACAGTGGGGCCTTGACGGCGAAGGCGAACATGAACCCGAGGAACAGGAAGTTGAGCACGGCGGGATTCGCCCCGAGCTGACCGCTCGACACGGCGGATACGATCGCGCGGAAGTCGAAGGTTCCGCCGGAGAACGCGTCGCTGCGGGCGGTCACCCCGTACAGGCCGATCACGGCGGCCAGCATGATCAAGCCGCCGAACAGGTTGTACAACAGGAACCGCACCGCGGCCTTGGACCGGTTTTCGTTACCGAAGCCGCCGATGAGGAAGTACATCGGGATGAGCATCGCCTCGAAGAAGACGTAGAACAGCAGGACGTCCAGCGACACCAGCGAGATGATCACCATGCCCTCGACGGCCAGTGTCAGAGCCACATACGTGTGCGTTGACCTACTCGACGATTCAGGCTGGTCGCCGCCGTCGTGCCAGCCGGCGATCAGCAGCAGCGGCACCAGCACCGCGGTGAGGACGACGAGTGCCAACGCGATGCCGTCGATGCCGAGGATGTAGCCGGTGCCAAAAGACGGTATCCAGGTGTGGGATTCGACGAACTGGTACTGCTCACCGGATGGGTCGAAGCTGACCGCCAGCACGACGGCCAGC
>JAOPWF010000492.1 GCA_025965815.1 Mycobacterium sp. | reverse complement strand
CGGCCGGCCCCGCGCTGCCCGACGTGAACGTGCCCGGCCCGGTGTACGACGCGGCCAATCAGCTGGCATCCGGCGACGTGCCCGCGGTCCCGGCTGCAATTCCGCATCTCGCCAGCCCGGATAACCTGCCGCCGGGGTACACCGCCGACCCGTCGCAGCTGCCGCCCGAGGGGCCGAACGTCTCGTACCTCAAGGAGCTGTGGCAGGCGGTCCAGACCCAGGACATCAGTGGCAAGGAAGCGCTGCTGCTCGGCCTGTCGCAGCGGGGGATGAACACACCGATCCCAGCCGACGCTCCGGGGCCCAACACCCCCGTCATGCCAGGTGACGTTCCTCCGCCGCCGCCGGGGGCACCGCTTCCGCCTGCCTAGGCGGATCCCACCCACTCGTCAGAGCCGTCGGTGAAGTGCTGGTGCTTCCACACCGGTAACCGGGCCTTGACGGTGTCGACCAACTTCGAACAGGTGTCGAATGCCGCCCTGCGGTGGTCCGCGGCTACCGCGGCCACCAGGGCGGCATCACCTATTTCGAGTCGGCCGATCCGATGGCTGACGGCGATCGCCCGCACACCTGGCGCCTCGGCGGCCACCTCCGCGACGACTTCGGCGAGCGTCTGCTGCGCGGACGGGTGCGCGGAGTACTCCAGGCGTGTCACCGTCCGTCCGCCGTCGTGGTTGCGGATGACCCCGGCGAACCCGACAACCGCCCCCGCGGCGTGATGCGCCACCAGCGCTTCGTGTTCGGCGAGGTCGATCGGGTCCTCGGTCAGCGCTACGCGCAACACTTCCGCTGTCACTGCAGATGGTCCTTACCACTCAGTTGGTCCAGGGCGTGCTCCAGCACATCGGCCAGCACCGCAAGACCGTCGTTCACACCGCCGGGCGAGCCGGGCAGGTTGACGATGAGGGTTCGGCCCGCCACCCCGCAGATGCCCCGCGAGAGGACCGATGTGGGTACCTGGGGCAGTCCAGAGCGTCGGATGGCGTCGGCCAGTCCCGGGATCTGGTAGTCCACCTCCCCCACGGTGGCCTCGGGAGTCCTATCGGTCTTCGAGATGCCGGTTCCCCCGGACGTGAGGATCACGTCGACGTTGTCGGCGATCGCCGCCCGCAGGGCATGGGCCACCGGGATGCCGTCGGTGACCACCACCGGATCGGGGACGGCATAGTCTCGCGCGGCGAGCCAGTCGACGATGATCGGGCCGCAGCGGTCGGTGTACTGGCCCGCCGCCGCGCGGGTGGAGGCGATGATGACCCGAGCGGACCGGTTCAAGTCCGACTCCAGGCGCCCGAGCGGCCACCGTCCTTGCTCAGCACCCGGATGTCGTCGATGCGTGCCGCCCGGTCGACGGCCTTGATCATGTCGTAGAGCGTCAGCGCCGCGACGCTCACTGCGGTCAACGCCTCCATCTCCACCCCGGTGCGGTCGGTGGTGCGGACGGTGGCGGTGATGGCCACGTCGGCGGTGCCGATCTCGAAGTCGATGTCGACTCCGCTCAACGCGAGGTGGTGGCACAGCGGGATGAGGTCGCTGGTGCGCTTGGCCGCCAGAACGCCGGCGACCCGGGCGGTGGCCAGGGCATCGCCCTTCGGCAGGCCACCGGCGGCGATCATCGATACGACATCGGCAGTCGTGTGAAGGGTCCCGGCGGCGACGGCGGTGCGTTTGGTGACGGCCTTCTCGGTGACATCGACCATGTGCGCCGCGCCCCGCTCATCCAGGTGCGACAGCCGGTCGGCGCCCGAACCCGTCACCGTTACCTGTTAACGACCGTGACCGGGTGTGTGTACGGCAGTTCGTCGGCGGGCAGCGGGAAGGCCAGCTCGCCGAACGGCGACAGCGCACCGGTCCGGTCGGTTGCCAACTCGCTGACCGCGTGGTCGTCTTCGTCGCCGTCGTAGACGGGCCAGCCATTGTCGACGTATTGGGTCTTCTGCGGTTTCTTGTCAGCCACGTATCCATTCTGGCAGGCGCCGCGACCACTCGCGAGATCGGGCGGCTGCTTTACGCTGGTCAGCAATGACTGAACACACCCCGGGCAGCCCGCTGGGCGCCTGGCTGGCCGAACTTCCAGACGAGCGGCTCATCAGGCTGCTGGAGTTGCGTCCCGACCTGACCCAACCGCCGCCGGGCAGCATTGCTGCACTGGCGGCGCGGGCGCAGTCCCGGCAGTCGGTCAAGGCCGCTACCGACGAACTCGACTTCCTGCGGCTGGTGGTGCTCGACGCGCTGCTGGTCCTGCACGCCGACGCCGCCGCGGTGCCGGTCACCAAACTGGTTGCGCTCATCGGCGACCGCGCCCCTGAGGACGCCATCACCGCCGCCCTGGACGACCTGCGGGAGCGCGCACTGGTGTGGGGCAATCCAACCGTCCGAGTGGCCAGTGAGGCCACCGCTGGGCTGCCCTGGTACCCGGGCCAGGGCATCCTCGAGTCACCTACCAAGTCCGCGGGCGAGATCTCCGACCTACTGGCCGACCGCGACGAACCTCAACTCGAGCTGCTGAAACGGTTACTGGAGGGGTCGCCGGTCGGCCGCACCCGCGACGCCGCCCCCGGAACGCCGCCGGACCGTCCGGTACAGCGCCTGCTGGCCGCCGGGCTGCTCCGCCAGGTCGACGCCGACACCGTCATCCTGCCCCGCCTGGTGGGCCAGGTGCTGCGTGGTGAGGAGCCGGGTCCGCTGCAGCTGACCGCGCCCGATCCCGCGGTGTCCTCGATCTCCGCCGGCGACGCCGATGCCGCGGCGGCCGGCGCGGTGATCGACCTGCTGCGGGAAGTGGAGCTGGTGCTCGAAACCCTCGGTGCCGCACCCGTTCCGGAGCTGCGCAGCGGCGGGCTGGGCGTGCGCGAGGTCAAACGGTTGACCAAGGCCACCGGCATCGACGAACAGCGGCTCGGCCTGATCCTCGAGGTCGCATCGGCGGCCGGGCTGATCGCGGCCGGTGCGCCGGACCCCGAGCCCGCCGACGGCGGGGGCCCGTACTGGGCGCCGACCGTCGCGGCCGACCGGTTCATCGAGACGCCGGCCGCGGCCCGCTGGCAACTGCTGGCGTCGACGTGGCTCGACCTGCCGGCCCGGCCCGGCCTGATCGGCAGCCGCAGTCCTGACGGGAAACCCTATGCGGCGCTGTCCGATTCGCTGTACTCAACGGCGGCACCGCTGGACCGGCGGCTGCTGCTCACCATGCTCGCCGACCTACCGCCCGGATCGGGTGTTGACACGCCCGAAGCGTCGCGGGCGCTGATCTGGCGCCGACCGCGGTGGGCGGTGCGGCTGCAGCCCGAGCCGGTGGGCTACCTGCTGACCGAAGCGCACACACTGGGCGTGGTGGGCCGCGGCGCGTTGACCACACCGACGCGCGCACTACTCGCCGGCGAGTCACCCGAGGATGCCGTCGGGGCGATGAATAAGGTGCTGCCAGCGCCGATCGACCACTTCCTGGTGCAGGCCGACCTCACGGTGGTGGTCCCGGGGCCCCTCGAGCGGGATCTGGCCGATCAGTTGGCGTCGGTCGCGACCGTCGAATCGGCAGGCGCCGCGATGGTCTACCGGATCAGCGAACAGTCGATCCGGCGCGCCCTGGACACCGGCCGGACCGCCAGCGAACTGCATGCGCTCTTCGACAGGCATTCGAAAACGCCTGTCCCGCAAGGTCTGACATACCTCATCGACGACGTCGCCCGTCGACACGGGCAGCTGCGGGTCGGGATGGCGAACTCGTTCGTCAGGTGCGAGGACCCCGCCCTGCTCGCTCAGGCCGTGACGGGCCCGGCGGCCGAGCGACTGGAGTTGCGCCTGCTCGCCCCGACGGTGGCGGTGTCGCAGGCGCCGATCGCCGACGTGCTCAACGCCCTGCGGGGTGCCGGTTTCGCGCCGGCAGCCGAGGATTCCTCGGGGACGATCGTCGACATCCGGGCCCGCGGGTCCCGGGTCCCGCCCCCGCCGCATCGCCGCCTGCAACGGCCGACGCAGAATCCGAGCAATCAGACCCTTGGCGCGATCGTGGCGGTGCTGCGCAAGGTGGCGTCGGCGCCGCTGGCCAACCAGCGCGTCGACCCCGCGGTCACGGTGTCGCTGCTGCACCAGGCCGCGCTGCGGCAGTCCTCGGTGGTGATCGGGTACGTCGATCCGGCCGGGGTGGCCACTCAGCGGGTGGTCGCGCCCATCACCGTCCGCGGTGGCCAGCTCACGGCCTTCGACCCCGCCTCCGGGCGGGTCCGCGAGTTCGCCTTACACCGCGTCAGCTCAGTCGTGTCGGCCGACAGCGGATAATGGTCTGATGACCGAAGGCCCGCTGATCGTGCAGTCCGACAAAACCGTGCTGCTCGAGGTCGACCATGAGCAAGCCGGCGCCGCCCGTGCCGCCATCGCCCCGTTCGCCGAATTGGAGCGTGCGCCGGAGCACATCCACACGTACCGCATCACCCCGCTGGCACTCTGGAACGCGCGCGCCGCCGGCCACGACGCCGAGCAGGTGGTCGACGCGCTGGTGAGCTTCTCGCGATACGCGGTGCCGCAACCGCTGCTGGTCGACATCGTCGACACCATGGCCCGCTACGGACGGCTGCAGCTGGTCAAGAGCCCGGTGCACGGCCTGATTCTGGTCAGCCTCGACCGGGCGGTGCTCGA
Source organism: Mycobacterium sp. (assembly GCA_025965815.1). Lineage (GTDB taxonomy): Bacteria > Actinomycetota > Actinomycetes > Mycobacteriales > Mycobacteriaceae > Mycobacterium. Next base: position 5,458 of record JAOPWF010000492.1, on the reverse strand, counting down.
AGAGGTGATGCGCCACAAGAAGATCGCCCCGATGCTGGGCGCCCGGATCGACAACGACACCGTGATCGTCCATCCGAGTGAGCGCGGTCATATCAAGCAGATGCTGCTGAAGATCGGCTGGCCCGCCGAGGACCTGGCCGGCTACGTCAACGGCGAGGCGCATCCCATCAGCCTGCGTGAGGACGACTGGCATCTGCGTGACTACCAGGAGATGGCCGCCGAATCGTTCTGGGCCGGCGGTTCGGGTGTCGTCGTGCTGCCGTGCGGCGCGGGTAAGACGCTGGTCGGCGCCGCGGCGATGGCCAAGGCCGGTGCCACCACGCTGATCCTGGTGACCAATACCGTGGCGGGCAGGCAGTGGAAGCGGGAGCTGATCGCACGGACCTCGCTGACCGAGGAGGAGATCGGCGAATACTCCGGCGAGCGCAAGGAGATTCGTCCCGTCACCATCGCCACCTACCAGGTGATCACCCGGCGCACCAAGGGCGAGTACCGGCACCTGGAACTGTTCGACAGCCGCGACTGGGGGCTGATCATCTACGACGAAGTGCATTTGCTGCCCGCACCGGTGTTCCGGATGACCGCCGACCTGCAGTCGCGTCGCCGCCTGGGGCTGACGGCAACCCTGATCCGCGAGGACGGCCGGGAGGGCGACGTCTTCTCGCTCATCGGGCCCAAACGGTATGACGCGCCGTGGAAGGACATCGAGGCTCAGGGCTGGATCGCGCCCGCCGAGTGCATCGAGGTCCGGGTCACGATGACCGACAACGAGCGGATGATGTACGCCACCGCCGAGCCCGACGAGCGCTACAAGCTGTGCTCGACGGCGCATTCCAAGATCGCCGTGGTGAAGTCGATCCTGGATCAGCACCGTGACAGCCCGACCCTCGTCATCGGGGCCTACCTCGACCAGCTCGACGAGTTGGGCACCGAGCTCAACGCCCCGGTGATCCAGGGATCCACCAAGAACGCCGAACGCGAGGCGCTGTTCGACGCCTTCCGCCGCGGCGAGGTGTCCACGCTCGTGGTATCCAAGGTGGCCAACTTCTCCATCGACCTGCCCGAAGCCTCAGTCGCGGTGCAGGTTTCGGGAACGTTCGGGTCGCGCCAGGAGGAGGCTCAACGCCTGGGCCGGCTGCTGCGCCCCAAGGCCGACGGCGGCGGGGCGATCTTCTACTCGGTGGTGGCGCGCGACAGCCTGGACGCCGAGTATGCCGCGCACCGCCAGCGGTTCCTCGCCGAGCAGGGCTACGGCTATCGCATCACCGATGCCGACGACCTGCTCGGGCCGGCCCTGTGACAGTTCGGCGGGTGGTGCCGATTCTGACGGTGCCCAATGTCGATGCGGCGAAGCACTATTACGTTGAGACGCTCGGGCTCAATGAGGTGATGAACCACGGCTGGATCGTCACACTGGCGGACACCGAGCACCGCCATCAACTGAGCCTGATGACGCGCGATCTCACCGCGACGGTCAACCCCTCGGTCTCCGTCGAGGTCGACGACGTCGATGCGGCCCATCGCGCTGCCGTGGCCGCTCGCCTGAAGATCGTCCATCCGCTCACGGATGAGGAGTGGGGCGTGCGCAGGTTCTTTTCGCCGACGAGGCGGGCAACGTCGTCAACGTGCTCGGCCATAGCTAGCTAGAGCAGCCGTGCATTCGCTTGCCTGTGAATATCTTTGGCGACGGTGAGCAGGACGACGGAGTCTTCGATCGCCTGCAGGCGGTGGCGTTGAGGTGGGACGACGAGGTGGTCGCCCGGTGCGCCATCCCAGCTGGTTTCGGAGTCGATGAGTCTGATCCTCCCGCGCAGGACCTCGAGAGTGGCCTCGCCCGGGCTTACGTGGTCGTCGAGGACGGTGTCGGCGGTCAGCGCGATGAGGGTCTGGCGCAGGGTGTGCTCATGGCCGCCGTAGACAGTGTGCGCGCTGCGGCCGCTACTGGCGTTGTGCGCCGCCTCCAGATGCTCGCGAGCGAGTGCGGTCAGTGAGATCTTGTTCATCGCCGTGCCCCTTTCCACCATCGTCGTAGGTCGGTTTCACCAATGGCAGAGTGACGAAACCTAACTGAGCGCCCCAATCACCTCACGTTCGAAAAGCTCGATGCCGGAGCGGTCGTAGGCCGCCTCCGGGAAATAGCAGATGGCGTACTCACACCCGAGATCACGCATGTGCTGCAGTTTCTCGATGATCTGCTCGGGGGTGCCGCTCGCCGATTCGGGTGCGGTGAGGGTGCTGACCATCGCGTCGGCAGCACCGTCGCCGACCCTGCCGACGAGCTGTCCGCGCACCCGCTGCACCCGCTCTTTGACGTCGCTGTCCGTTTCGCCGACGACGGCGTTGAAGTTGGCCGAGCGCACGATGGCATCGAAATCGGTGCCGACGTCGCGGCAGTGCTGCGCGAGCACCTCCGACTTGTGCGCGAACGCCGCCGACTCTGAGGTGTAGTTCGTGTACTGGGCGTACTTGGCCGCGATGCGCAGCGTGACCTTTTCACCGCCGCCGGCGATCCAGAGCGGAATTCCACCCTCCTGCAAGGGCTTTGGCTGCACGATCGCACCGTCGGCCTGGTAATGCCTGCCGTGGAAGGTCACCGTGCCGTCCCGCCACGCATCGCGCATGATCTGGACGCCCTCATCGAGCCGCGCGAGCCGCACCCCGGCGGATGGGAAGCCGTAGCCGTAGGCCCGCCACTCGTGCTCGTACCAACCGCCGCCGATGCCCATCTGCACGCGGCCGCCCGAGATGATGTCGGCGGTGGCCGCCACCTTGGCCAGGTAGACAGGATTGCGATAGCTCATCGCCGTACACATCTGACCGAGTTTGATCCGCGACGTCGTCGCGGCGTACGCCGACATCAGCGACCACGCCTCGTGGGTGGCTTCGTTGGTCGGCATCGGCACGGTGTGGAAGTGGTCGTAGACCCACAACGAGTCCCACGCGCTGTCGTCGGCGTAATTGGCCAGGTCACGCATCACCGACCACTGCTTTTCGGGTGGGATGTCCACGAGATCCAGACGCCAGCCTTGCGGGATGAACAATCCGAAGCGCATGTCGTTCGACTCTAGGCCTCCCGGGTATCCGGGGGCGGGGTTCGCGGCATTGTGACGACACCGACCGCGGTCGCGAGCGCGACGAACAGCACGCCGACGAACACTGCCGTCGAACCGGCAGTGATGGTGGCGGGATCGAGTGAGTCCACCTCGCCCGGCCCGAAGATCGCGTTCGCGACGGCTCCGAAGATCGCCACCCCGGTCGCGCTGCCCAGCGATCGCGCGAACAGGTTGGTCCCGGTCACGACGCCGCGCTCGTTCCACTCGACACTCGACTGGGCGGCGATCAGCGTCGGGAGCGCGAGCAGGCCCATCCCGCACCCGATCACGAAGCACGTGGAGGCAGCGACGGCGACGTTTGGTGTGTGCGCCACCAAGATCAATACGGTCGCGCCGATGACCACGGTCGAGGCGCCGATCAAGGCGGTGTTCTTGAAACCCATCCTGAGATAGAAGTGTCCGGCGAATCCCGCCGTGATGGGCCAGCCGAGCGTCAGGGCGGCGACCGCGAGTCCGGCGACCAAGGGCGGGACACCGAGCGATCCCTCGAGATAGGTAGGCACGTACGAGGTCAGACCGATCAGGATGGCGCCGACCCCCAGCCCCACCATCGTGGTCGAGCGCAGCAGGCGCCGGGATAACACCCAGAGCGGGAGGATCGGCTCGGCGGCCCGCCGCTCCGCGAACATGAAGGCGATGAGCAGCACCCCGCCGATCCCAAAGGCGCCGGTGCTCTGCGGGGAATCCCACGCCCATGCCTGGCCGCCCTCGAGGATCGCGAGGATCAGAATCGCCGTTGATGTTGTGAGCAGGGCAGCCCCGAGATAGTCCACATTGTGGTCGCGGCGTTCGACGTTTTCGTGATAGCAGCGGATGAGCATCCACCCCGCCAGCAGGCACAGCGGGATGTTGATGAGAAACACGCCGCGCCAGATCCCCAGTTGGGAGAACAGGCCGCCCAGCGTCGGCCCGACAACGGACGCGAAGGCCCACACGCTCGCGAGGTAGCCCTGCGTCCTGGCGCGCTCCTCGACCGTGTAGATGTCACCGACGATGGTGACCGACGTCGGCTGCACCGCCCCGGCACCCAGCCCCTGCACCGCGCGGAAGACGATCAGCGCCGGCATGCTCCACGCGACCCCGCACAGGATGGAGCCGAGAAGGAACAACGAGATACCGACCAGGATGATGGGCTTGCGTCCGAAGACATCCGAGAGTTTGGCGTAGATCGGCGTGCTCACCGCCTGCGCCAGCAGGTACACCGAGAACAACCAGGGGAACAGCGCGAAGCCGCCCAGGTCCTTGACGATGGTGGGGACGGCGGTCGCGAGCACCGTCGCGTCGATGGCCACCAGCCCGATCGTGAGCATGAGTGAGATCAGGACCGGCCCACGCTCGGAGCGGAAACCTACCGCGCTAGCCCGCGAGGACGGCTTTGGCCCAGACACCATCGAACTCCCACTGCGCTAGTCGGCGTTCGTGGAGAGGATCGCCGTGCTGTGCGCGGCAACTGACAGCCCCATGCCGTGCATGAGGGACGTCTCCGCACCGGGCACCTGTCGGGCGCCGCCGTCTCCACGAAGCTGTGTCACGGCTTCGACCAACAGGAACATACCCAGCATGCCTGGGTGGGTGAACGACAGCCCCGCGCCGTTGTGTTCAACGGGAGACTGCCTCCCGGTGCGATGTTGCCCTCGGCGACGAAGGGACCGCCTTCACCCTTAGCGCAGAAGCCGGCCATCTCGAGGGCGGTGCGCGAGGTTTGCGACGCGACGGTGGTCGTGAGGTCCGGCATCGCCGAAACTTCGCGGTGGCTGCTCGACTCACGACAATCGCAGCGCCGCCGTCGGTCACCAGGCAACCGTCCCGCGCATGAAGGGGCGTCGAGATCAGCGTCGAGTCGAGCACATCATCCACCGTGCGGGGTCGGGTAAGGCGCGTCCGGATGGAGCAGTGACCGCGTGCCGACACCGCGACCGCGGCGAATTGCTCAGCCGTCGTTCCGAATTCGTGCATGTGCCGCTGCGCCATCATCGCCACCGACGAGATCGGGTGGATCAGACCGGCCTCGATCGCCGCGGCCGCGTGGCCGACGTGACTGATGAACGATGCGCCGCCGATATTCGACGAGTCCATATAGCGCGGGTGCACGCCGAGCCGCTCCGCGAGGTTCATCGTCGGGAACGTGTACTGCGGGTCGAGGAGGTGGGGCAAGCGGTACACCAGGCGAGCCGCGCTCTCTCTCAACGACTCGGCTTCATCGAAGAACCCGATCGTGCGGACGCCTCACCGTCGCTCGGCGCAGCTAAGCGACTAGCTACTTCGACCTGAAAAAGTCGGGGCGTGGCGGTCCCTGAGGTGGCTGTGTTTGGGCGAGAAGATGGCCTCAACCCCTTGGCGAGAAG
>JAOPWF010000486.1 GCA_025965815.1 Mycobacterium sp. | reverse complement strand
TCTGCGGGTTCGCCGCGGCTTCGGGGCTCTGCCGGGCCACCGAGGCACGGCTGTTGAAGTAGGTCGCGATGCCGGCCATGATCATGATCGGCACCCCGACCGCGATCACCGCCGGCCGGCTGAATTCGGTGAACGCGCCAAGACCGGTCGTCTGGGTCATGGTGGCGCCAAGCGGCGCACCAAACAGGTTCGCGTCCAGGAAGTGGGCGACATCCTGGGCGCTGAAGACGTAGTTGCCGACCGAGCGGTTCAGTTCCGGCGTCAGCTGCGGCTGGCCAAACCCGCCCTGGGTCCGGTTGAACGACCGCAGTACGTGATACAGCCCCAGGAACACCGGGATCTGCGCGAGCATCGGCAGGCAGCCGAGCACCGGGTTGAAGCCGTGTTCCTTCTGCAGCTTCTGCATCTCCAGCGCCATCCGCTGGCGGTCCTTGCCGTACTTCTTCTGCAGCGCCTTGATCTGAGGCTGCAGTTCCTGCATCTGGCGGGTGGTGCGAATCTGACGCACGAACGGCTTGTACAGGATCGCGCGCAGCGTGAACACCAGGAACATCACCGACAGCGCCCAGGCGAACCAGTTCGACGGGCCGAGGATGAAGGAGAACAGCTTGTACCAGACCCACATGATTGCGGAGACGGGGTAATAGATGACGTCGAGGCTGAACCAATCAAACATAGGACTCGCTCTCCCCTTGCTTCGCTGGGGCACCCCAGACATCGTCGGCGGCTTCACGGCTGCGGGGCGTCCGGCGCCCATGCCCAACCCGCTCGGGTATCGGGTCCCATCCTCCCCGATGCCACGGACCGCACTTCACCAGTCGCACGGCGGCCAGCCGGCCGCCGCACAGCAGCCCGTACTCGGACAGCGCCTCCACCGCGTACTGACTGCAGGTCGGGGTGAAGCGGCACGTGGGTAGTCGCAGCGGCGACACGGTGTGGCGATAGAGCTGGATGGCGAAGATCACCGCACGCGCAGCCGCCCCTCCGGGCCGGCGCGCCGCCGCGCGGATGGCAGCACTCACTGCGCCGCTCCATTCAACTGGCGGGCCCGCGCCAGACCGCTGCGCAGCTGTTGCTCCAGCCGCGCTGAGACGGCGTGCCGGCTGCTGGGCAGCGCCCGGATCACCACGCGGTCCGCGGGGTCGAGCTCCTCGACGAGGTGCTGAGCCACGTGTCGGAGCCGGCGGGACACCCGGTGACGCTGCACCGCCGTGCCAACGGACTTCGCCACAACCAGGCCGACGCGCGGCCCGTCGGCCGCCCCGTCAGTCTCGCGGCGTGCATGCACGACGAGGTCGGGTTGCACAGCCCGAACTCCTTGTTTGACCGTGGCACCGAATTCCGTGGATCGCGTCATCCGGTACCGCGCCGCCAGCACCGCCTTGATTCCTGCGTCGAATCACGCAGTGAGCGAACGACGGCCCTTGCGACGCCGGTCGGACACAATGGCGCGCCCGGCCCGAGTGCGCATCCGCAGCCGGAACCCATGCACGCGTGCACGGCGCCGATTGTTCGGCTGGAAGGTCCGCTTGCCCTTGGCCACGGCTGTCTCTCCTCGTTGCGTATGGCGCCGCATCCCCCACAAACATGTCGCTTGCGCATGCCCGGTCGGGACGTGATCGCCGTTGGTAAGCTCGTTCGTCTCGCTCGTTAACCGGCGCGGTCTCCAAGTGGTTCCTGGTTCGCAGCCGTATCGCCGACATTCGGGCGACTGTTCGAGGGTACTGACGACTTTTCGCTGGGTCAAACCTCGCCCAGGCCAACCCGGAAGGTTAACTGTCGTCACAGCCGTCACGTACGTCGAACACGGCTGCCGGATGGCTCACGCAATGTTGCAGAACGGTTGGCCAGCCGCGGAGAAAACTGTTAACTTCTGGCAATGCCGCTTCCGACCGGAACGGCCACGGACAACGAAGCGAGGATGTCGGACCAGTCGCGAGCCCGCAGCAAGCTCCCCCACTGCGACGAGCCCCGACTACGGCATCTCCGCCGGTAGGCAACAAAGCGACGACGACTGTCCTGTCCACAACCTGTGGATAACTGTGTGGACAGATCGTGATCGTTCGTTTGTTGGTCTCCGGACCAGCCTTTGAGGGGGTACCCGTCGTTGACAGATGACCCCGATCCGCCGTTCGTTGCGATCTGGAACACCGTGCTGGCGGAACTCAACGGTGACATCGGCACGACCACCTCGCCCATCAACGGCGGCCACGCCGTGCTGCCGCTCACTCCTCAGCAAAGAGCCTGGTTGAAGTTGGTCAAGCCGCTGGTGATCACCGAAGGCTTCGCGCTGCTCTCAGTGCCCACCAGTTTCGTCCAGAACGAGATCGAACGGCATCTGCGCGAGCCCATCATCAACGCGCTCAGCCGCCTGCTGGGCCAGCGGGTAGAACTCGGCGTACGCATCTCGGCGCCGTCCGCGGAAGATGCCGAAGACTCCCGGCTCACCTACGCGGGCGCCGGCGAGGCCGACGCCGACGAGATCGACGAAGCCAGCGAGGCCCTTGCCAGCGCCGAGGAGAGCTGGCCCACCTACTTCTCCAACCGACCCCAGCACGCCGCCGCCGACGACGCGGACGCCGTCAGCCTCAACCGCCGATACACCTTTGACACGTTCGTCATCGGCGCCTCCAATCGGTTCGCTCACGCCGCGTCGCTGGCGATTGCTGAGGCACCGGCCCGGGCGTACAACCCGCTCTTCATCTGGGGTGAGTCGGGACTCGGTAAGACGCACCTGTTGCACGCCGCCGGAAACTACGCGCAGCGCCTGTTCCCCGGTATGCGGGTCAAGTACGTCTCCACCGAAGAGTTCACGAACGACTTCATCAACTCACTGCGTGACGACCGCAAGGCCTCGTTCAAGCGCAGTTACCGCGACATCGACGTGCTCCTGGTCGACGACATCCAGTTCATCGAAGGCAAGGAAGGCATCCAGGAGGAGTTCTTCCACACCTTCAACACGCTGCACAACGCCAACAAGCAGATCGTCATCTCGTCGGACCGGCCGCCCAAACAGCTCGCCACCCTCGAGGACCGGTTACGCACCCGGTTCGAGTGGGGGCTCATCACCGACGTGCAGCCACCGGAGCTGGAGACCAGGATCGCGATTCTGCGCAAGAAGGCGCAGATGGATCGGCTGGACGTCCCCGGCGATGTGCTCGAGCTCATCGCCAGCAGCATCGAACGCAACATCCGCGAACTCGAGGGCGCCCTGATCCGGGTGACCGCCTTCGCGTCGCTGAACAAGACGCCGATCGACAAGTCCCTCGCCGAGATCGTGCTGCGCGATCTCATCTCGGACGCCAGCACCATGCAGATCAGTACCGCGGCGATCATGGCAGCCACGGCCGAGTACTTCGAGACCACCGTCGAGGAACTACGCGGCCCGGGTAAGACCCGCGCTCTCGCGCAGTCGCGTCAGATCGCGATGTACCTCTGCCGCGAGCTCACCGATCTGTCGCTGCCCAAGATCGGGCAGGCGTTCGGCCGGGACCACACCACGGTCATGTACGCCGAAAAGAAGATCCGCGGTGAGATGGCCCAGCGGCGCGAAGTCTTCGATCACGTCAAGGAACTCA
>JAOPWF010000453.1 GCA_025965815.1 Mycobacterium sp. | reverse complement strand
TTCGCCGGGTTTCACCAGTTGTGCGCGCCGATGCTCGATCGGCTGCACCGGCTTCCGAGCCCGCAGCGCGATGCGCTCGGCACTGAGCTCGGCCTGCGCGCCGGGAAGGCACCGGATCTCTTCTACGTCGGCCAGGCAGTGCTGGGTCTTCTGGGCGAGGTGGCCGAGGAGCAGCCGCTGATCTCCGTCGTCGATGATGCGCAGTGGCTCTATCGGGCCTCGGCGCAGGCGCTCGCGTTCGTGGCGCGCCGGCTGGGGGCGGAATCGGTGGGCCTGGTCTTCACGGTGCGCGAGACCGGCGAGGAGCGGGAGTTGGCCGGGCTGCCGGAGTTGGTGGTCGAGGGCCTGGATGATCGAGACGCGCGCGCGCTGCTGGAGTCGGTGATCACCGGGCCGCTGGACGAGCGAGTGCGTGACCGCCTCGTCGCCGAGACGCGCGGCAACCCGCTGGCGCTGTTGGAGCTGCCGCGGGGGTTGACGCCCGCGGAGCTGGCGGGCGGGTTCTTCGCCGGCACGGTGCCGCTCTCGGGGCGGATCGAGCAGGCGTTCCAGCGGCGGCTGGAGGCTCTGCCCGTCGAGACGCGGCGGCTGTTGCTGGTGGCGGCCGCCGAGCCGGTCGGTGATCCGCTGCTGGTGTGGCGGGCGGCGGAGCGACTGGGGATCGGGGCCGCCGCTGCCACCCCGGCGGCAGAAGCCGGCCTGCTGGAGTTCGGGGCCCGGGTGCTGTTTCGTCACCCGTTGGTACGTTCGGCGGCCTACCGCTCGGCACCTCTTCACCAGAGACAGGACGTGCACCGCGCCCTGGCCGAGGTCACCGATCCGGATCTCGATCCCGACCGCCGGGCCTGGCACCGGGCACAGGCCGCGCCCGGGCCCGACGAGGACGTGGCCGAGGAACTGGAGCGCTCGGCCGGCCGAGCCCAGGCCCGCGGTGGTTTGGCCGCGGCGGCCGCGTTCCTGGAACGCGCGGCGATGCTGACGCGCGACCGTCCTCGCCGCGCCGAGCGCCAGCTAGCCGCGGCCAGGACGAAGCGCGACGCCGGCGCGTTCGATGCGGCATTGGGACTGCTGGTGGCCGTCGAGGCGGCGCCGCTTGACCCGCTGCAGGCCGTCGAGCTGCAGCGCCTGCGCGGACAGATCGCGATGATGCAGCGACGCGGCACCGACGCTGCCCGACTACTCCTTGACGCAGCCCAACGGCTTGAGCCGCTGGACGCCGACCTGGCCCGCGAGACGCACCTGGAGGCACTCGCGGCGGCGATCTGGGCGGCCGGTCTGGGCAGTCCGGGTGGCCGGGCGGAGGTGGTTGAGGCCGCCCACGCCGTGCCACCGCGTCCCGGATCACCGCGTGCGGTCGACGTCCTGCTTGACGGGTTGGTGCTGCGCTGGACCCAGGGATACGCAGCGGCCGCGCCGACGCTTGCCCGAACGGTCGAGCGGTTTCTCGCTCAAAACGCCCCTACCGACAACGCCGGTCGTTGGCGCTGGCTTCTTGGTGCAACCACCAGCGCCGAGGTCGCCTCCGAGCTGTGGGACACCGACTCCACCCATGCCCTGGCCGATCGCGTGGCGCAATTCGCCCGGGATACCGGCGCGCTCGGCCACTTGCAGCACGCGCTCGATACTCTCGCCCGAATCCACATTCTCGCCGGCGAGCTGCCCACCGCCGCGCTGATGATCGACGAAGATCGCCTGATCGCTGAGGTCACCGGGAACCCGCCGGTTGGGAACGCCGAAATGATGCTCGCCGCCTGGCGCGGGCAGCAGACGCGGGCCTCTGAGCTGACCGAGGCCACCTTGCGGGAGCCGACCGCCCGCGGTGTGAGCATGATGGTCGACGTTGCGATGTATGCGACCGCGGTACTCAACAACGGCCTCGGTCGCCACGACGCCGCCCGCGACGCCGCGTGGCGGGTATTCGAGCTCGATCCGTTGGGGGCCGGGCCGTTTGTCGTGCCCGAGCTGGCCGAGGCGGCGTCGCGCACCGGTGACGTCGCGCTTGCCAAGGCAGCACTGGAGTGGGTCTCCGAACGCGCGCGCGTGACGCCGACCGACTGGGCGCTGGGGATCGAAGCCCGGGTACGGGCCCTGCTCAGCCAGGGCGACGTCGCCGATAGCCTCTACCGCGAATCGATCGCGCACCTTGGGCGCATCCGCGCCCGGCCACAGCTCGCCCGCGGTCATCTGCTCTACGGCGAATGGCTACGACGCGAGCGCCGCCGCAGTGACGCGCGCGCGCAGCTGCGCATCGCCCACGACATGCTCGACACGATGGGCATCGAGGCGTTCGCCGAGCGGGCCCGTCGCGAACTGGCCGCCACCGGCGAGACCGCCCGCAAACGCAGCGTCGAGACCACCCTGGGGCTGACCGCTCAAGAGGCCCTCATCGCGCAGCTCGCCCGGGACGGGCTCTCCAACCCCGAGATCGGCGCCCGGCTGTTCATCAGTCCGCGCACCGTGAAGTACCACCTGCGCAAGGTCTTCATCAAGCTCGACATCACCTCGCGCAACCAGCTTGACCGCGTCTTACCCGGCGACCCGAGCACCGTTCGGCGGCCCTAAGCGCGCGCGCCAGCGCGGTGACAGGCCACGACTGACCACTCTGACTGTCCACAGGCCGATACGAGCCGGGGCCTGAGCGAGTGACACTTATCGGGATGTCAGCGGGATGGCCGAAACAGGCGTCCCGCACGAAGCCACCTAGCTGATTCGAAGGAACCGCGGATGTTGCCCAAGGAAGCCGAAGTTGTTGTTGTTGGTGGGGGCCCGACGGGGCTGGTGTTGACTTCGGTGCTGCGTCAGGCCGGTCACGATGTGCTGACCTTGGATAGGCAGGCGGAAGGCGCCAACGCGTCTCGGGCCGCGGCGATCCACGCAAAGACCCTGGAGGTGCTGCGGGAGTTGGATGTCACCGACGGGCTGGTCGCCGAGGGGGTGATCGTGCCGACGTTCACGTTTCGCGACCGCGACCGGATTTTGACGCGGTTGGATTTCGCCACCCTGCCGACCGAATACCCGTTCGTGTTGACGCTGCAGCAGTACCGGACCGAGAAGATCCTCACCGAGCGCATGCATGCCCTCGGTGGCCAGGTGATGCGTCCATACCACGTGACCGGTGTCGTGATCGACGCCGATGGCGCCGACGTCGAGGTCGAGGTGGACGGTCCCGATGGGCGCGAAGTCGTTCGGGCGCGTTACGTCGTGGGCGCCGACGGCGTCGGCTCGGTGGTGCGGCAGAGCGCGAAAATCGACTACGTCGGCGGTACCTATGACCAGTCCTTCACCCTGGCCGACGCCCGGGTGGAGTGGCCGCTGCGCTTCGATGAGGTGCAGAACTTTTTCTCCCCCGCCGGCATCGTGGTCAGCGGACCGTTGCCCGATAACCAACGCCGCGTGCTCGCGACCGTCAACCACGCACCCGAAGTGATCGACGTCGACTTCGTTCAGCACATCCTCGACGAGCGCGGCCCCACCGGGGCGCGGGTCAAAGAACTCACCTGGTCATCGCAATTCCACGTCCACCACCGCATCGCCAGTACCTTCCGCCAAGGTCCGGTGTTCCTGGCCGGCGACGCAGCCCACGTGCACAGTCCCGCCGGCGGCCAGGGCATGAACCTGGGGATTCAGGACGCGGCCGATCTGGGGCACACCCTGTCCGCGTCGCTCAGGGGCGCCAAACACGCCGATCTCGACGGCTACCAACGCCGTCGCCGACCGATAGCCC
>JAOPWF010000440.1 GCA_025965815.1 Mycobacterium sp. | reverse complement strand
CTGCTTGCCGATCAGCACGAGCTCCCGGGGCAGCTTGACGTCGTAGGCGTCGGCCAGCGTGGAGAGCTGCTTGCCGATTTCGGCGTACGACATGTCGCCCAGCGACTTCATCGTGAGCGGGGTGGCGAATGCCTCCAGGTCCTTGGCGGCCTCTGCCTCGGGTTTCATGGTGCCGACGGCGCCCATCAACACGACGATCTTGCCGGCGGCGGCGTGGTCCTTCTTGACCAGCAGGGCGTACACGAGTTCGCGCAGCAGCCAGCGGGTGCGCGGGTCGATGCGGCCCATGATGCCGAAGTCCAGGAAGACGATGCGGCCCTGGTCGTCGACGAACAGGTTGCCTGCGTGCAGGTCGCCGTGGAACAGGCCGTGCCGCAGGCCGCCCTCGAACACCGAGAACAGCAGCGCCTTCACCAGTTCGGTGCCGTCGAAGCCCGCCTTGCGGATGGCGGCGACATCGTCGATGCGGGCACCGGCCACCCGCTCCATCGTCAGCACCTTTGCTGTGGTGAAGTTCCAGTGCACCTGCGGAACGCGGATGTTCTTGCCCAGCGGCGAGCTGTGCATGTGGGAGACCCAGGCGTCCATCGATTGGGCTTCCAGCCGGAAATCGAGTTCCTCGGCCAGGTTGTCGCTGAAGTCCGCGACCACGTCCTGCGCCGATAGCCGCCGGCCCAGTTTGGCCAGCTCGACGAGCTGCGCGAAGCGCTTGAGAATCTGCAGGTCGGCGGCGATCCGGCGACGGATGCCGGGGCGCTGGATCTTGACGACCACCTCTTCGCCGCTGTGCAGGGTGGCGAAGTGGACCTGGGCGATCGACGCCGACGCGATCGGCGTCTCGTCAAAGGAGGCGAACAGCGTCGCGGGATCCCCGCCCAGTTCCTCCTTGAACAGTTTGTGCACTTCAGCAGGGTCGGCGGGAGGAACCGCGTCGAGCAGGCTGCGGAATTCGCGCGACAGTGACTCGCCGAACGCGCCGGGGCTGGACGCGATGATCTGGCCGAACTTGACGTAGGTCGGACCTAGATCGACGAACGTCTGGGGTATCTGCTTGATGATCTTCTGTTGCCAGGGGCCGCGTCCAGGGAGCTTGGTTACGACCCGTGCCCCGGTGCGGGTCAGTTGCCAACCCGTCACGCCGATGCGGGCGGCCTCGACGGGCAAGGGCACCCGATCGAGCTTGGCTACCTCGCGGTGCTTAGTCGTACTCATATCTGCAGTGTCTCAAACTGTGGGCAGAACTCCCATTTAGGTACTTCGGTAAGGCGTAGAAGGTGGAGCGCAGGGCCCGCCGCGAGCGTGCGCGTCTGTATGCAACACGCCGGAAAAGGGCCGGCATTTCCCGCACGCGCGCGGCTTGTGAGGTGCGCGTCAGTCGACTGACACAGTGATTGAGCGTTTCAGCGGCGCCGCGGCCATGTTCTCGGTCAGCGTCTCGGCGACCGGCCGCCACACCGGCTCGGGCAGATCGTGGCCCATGCCCTCGATGACGACGAACCTGGCACCCGGGATAGCGCGGGCGACGGCGCGGCCGTTGCGGAGTCGCAGCATCGGATCCTTTGAACCGTGCAGCACCACCGTCGGCGCGGTGATCTGCCGTGCGTAGGGCAGCAGGCTGCCGGTGCCCAGCACGGCGTCGAACTGGCGCAGCATGCCGGGCGCGTAGTCGCAGCGGGCGGCGAGTTCCTGCACACGGCGGCGCAGATCCTCGTCCGACGGAAGGAAATTGGGGCCGTTGATCACCGCGACGTTGCGCACCTCGAAGGCCAGCTTCTCCTCCGGCGGGGCGTCCTTGGCGGGCGGATCGAACGCCAGCTTGATGACGCGCCACGCGGGTAGAGCGGAGAGCGGCTTGCCCGCGCTCGACATGATGATGCCCAGCGACGCCACCCGTTCGGGGTTGGTGCCGGCGAGGATCTGGGCGATCATCCCGCCCATTGACGCGCCGACGACGTGGGCCCGCTCGATGCCCAGGTGATTCAGCAGCGCCCGCACGTCACCGGTCATGTCGACGAGCGTGTAGGGCACCGGGCTCTGCCTGCCCACCAGATAGCGCAGCAGTCGCGGGTAGATCGAGCCTTCGGCCTTCTTGCCGTGCAGCTTCGCCGACAGCCCGGTGTCGCGGTGGTCGAACCGGATGACGCGGTAGCCGGACTCGACGAGGTGGCGACAGAAGCCGTCCGGCCACATCAGCAGCTGGGCCGCCAGGCCCATGATGAGCAGCACCGGCGGATCGTCGGGATCACCGATGTCCTCATAGAAGAGGTCGACGGTGCCGTCGGGGGTTTCGCTGGTCGCGACGCCGGTGCTGCTGTTCACGTCTCCATGTCTACCCGGCCGCGTTGCCTTCACTCACCCGACTCTTGCCCCATGGCGTCAGCCATGACGTCGGCTCCCAGTCCTCGAGACCGGCCAGTAACTCGTAAAGCGTTGCGCCGTCGATACTTTCGCGGATGATGTCGCCCTGGCCGGCGTGCCGGCAGAGTTCCTCGATCATGTGGAAGAACACCCAGCGCACCGACCAGGCGTCGACATCCTTGGGAAACCACGGCGCGTCCCTGGGTACCGGCACCGGCGTGTCGAAGTCCGAAGTATCCACCAGCCGCAGGGTCTCCGCGTTCTGGGCCTCGAACTTCTCCAGGATCGCCGAGAGCGTCTCGTCGCCCTTCATCACGAACTCGTCGGCGTAGTCCGCCGTGATCTCCTCGATCGGGCGGGTGTCGGCCGGCGGGGCGTCCGGCGCCGCCGCCACGTTCTGCATCCAGTGGCGCTGCACGCTGGTCGCGTGCTTGATCAGGCCGCCGATGGACAGCGCGCTGACCGTGGGGGTGGCGCGGGCCTGGTCGTCGGTGAGGCCGAAAGCCAGCGCCTGGAAGGCGTACTGCTGCTGAAACAGGTAGTCGCGCAGGGCCTGGCGCTCGTCGGCAACGGGGGGCGGCATGGCGGGCATGGCTAGTTCTCCTTCTTGTCGGTGCGGTGGCGGTAGAGGTCACGGATGCAGGCGATTTCGGCGCCGTGGTGAATCATCTCGCGGTTGATGTGCAACACCAGCTCCGACAGCGGGTGGTCGGCCCACTGTCCCTCGGCGGGGCCGCAGGGGCGGGACAGGTCGGCGTCGGACAGACCCCGCACGCCGTTGATCCAGCGGGCGTAGGCGTCGTCGAGCTGGCGCAGTGCCGTGGCCGCGTCGGTGGCGTAGTCCCAGGTCTGGTAGTCGGCAGGCGGGCCACCGAAATGGGCGTGGTTGCGCATGGCAAGGACGCCGACGATGACGTGGGCCAGCCGCCACGCGATGGTGGTGAAAGGCGGTGGGTCGGGTTCGGGATAGGCGAAGTCCAGGGACCCGTCGCGATGAATGGTCCAGCAGTTCGGCACCGGCTCCCAGAAGTATTCGTCGTCGGTGAGCCCGTCCAGTCGTGGCCGCAACTGCCGGGTCCAGTGCCAGTCGAGCTGATCGACCAGATGCGTGGTCAGGCTGTTCTCGCTCGTTTTGATCGTCATGCTTGGAGCCTCTCAATCATATAGGACAGTTTCGGTCCTAAGAGTCGGGCAGAGTGGTGACATGTCCGAAACGACCGGCCGGGTGCTGCAACTGCTGGGCCTGCTGCAGGCACGCCGCGTCTGGACCGGGGAGGAACTCGCCGAGCGCCTGAACGTCACCACCCGCAGCGTGCGCCGCGACGTCGAACGCCTGCGTGACCTCGGCTACCCGGTGCACGCCAGCAAGGGCCACGGCGGCGGCTATCAACTCGGCGCCGGTGCTGCGCTGCCGCCGCTGCTGCTGGATCCCGACGAGGCGGTCGCCATGGCCGTCTGCCTGCGGCTGGCCGCCGGCGGCAGCGTGGCGGGTGTCGGCGAGTCGGCGCTGCGCGCGCTGAGCAAGCTCGACCAGGTGATGCCGTCGCGACTGCGGTCGCAGGTCTCCGCGGTGCACGACGCCACCGTCACGCTGCCGTCGAACTCGTCGGACTCGCCGGTGGAACCCGATGTGCTGATGACGCTCGCACGCGCCTGCCGCGACCGCGAGCACGTCGAGGTGTCCTACGTCGACCGCGCCGGAAACCCCACCCGCCGCCGGCTCGAGCCCTACCAACTGGTGACCACCGGGCGTCGCTGGTATCTGCTCGCGTTCGATCGCGATCGGGCGGACTGGCGCAGTCTGCGGCTCGACCGGATGGCCGACGTCACCGCGCGCGGCAGCACGTTCACCGCCCGCCCGGCGCCCGATGCCGCGGAGTATGTTCGCCACTCCATCAGCGCATCGCCGTACCGGTACATCACCCGCGTACGCTACCGCGCGTCGCAAGAGGTTCTGGCACAGCACTTTTCCGCGAGTTCGGCGCGCATCGAGCCGGCTGGGCCGGACGCCTGCATCGTCACCACCGGCGCCGACGACCCCGAGCGGATGGCGATCTACCTGGCGATGCCCGGCATCGACTTCGACGTCCTCGAGCCGCCCGAGGTGGTACGGGCGGTCCGTTCGGTCGCCGAACGGCTCCAGCGGGCGGGTGCGCAGACGTAACTCCGCGTCAGGCGGTGATGCCCAACCGGTCGGTGAGTACCAGGAACGCCGCCGCGAAGTCGTTGTCGGCCGTGTCGGCGCGTACCCGGTTCCAGTCCACCTGCTCGCGGACCGCGCGGACCGCGGGCAGCAGTGACGCGAAGTCGCAATGGTGTTCATGTAGCGAGCTCAGCTTCTCGGTCACCACGTGCGTCGGCGACAACACCGGCATGCTGATCGCGAGGACCTCGCGGACCTCGGCCGAACGGATCGTCTCGGCGTCGACCGGCACGCCGTTGAGCCGGTGCAGCACGTCCACGACGACATCGCCGTGGCACGCCTTGAACAGCCAGTCCTCCGGCGTCCGGTCGATGCTGAAACCGGCATCCTTCAGCGTCGCCGCCGCCGCGTCGGCGTTCGGCTCCGCCACGACGAAGTCCACATCATGCACGGGTTCGGGGCCGCCGAACTCCCACAGGGCGTAGCTGCCGGCGAGCGCGAACTCGGGGCCGTGCGCCTTGAGTGCCGACGCGGCGCGTTTCAGTGCCGCGCGCAACTCGTCATTGCGTTCAAGCACGTGTCGTCCCGGGTGATCGGCAGCCTGTCATCGTGGGTAAGTAGTACCCATGCGGATGGCCACCTTCAACATCCTGCACGGACGAAGTGTGCATGACGGCAGCGTCGACCTGGACCGGCTCGCAGCAGCGGTACGGCAGCTCGATGCGGACGTGCTGGCGCTGCAGGAGGTCGACCTGCACCAGCCGCGTTCGGGTACGGCCGACCTCACCGCGGTCGCCGCCGAAGCGATGGGTGCGGTCAGCCACCGATTCGTCGCGGCGATATCCGGTACCCCGGGAGCCACGTGGATGGCCGCGACCGGCAGCGCGCAGCCCGGCTCGGCGGCCTACGGCATTGCGCTGTTGTCCCGTTACCCGGCAGAGTCCTGGCAGGTTGTGCACCTGCCACGCATCCCGACGAGGTTTCCCATGTATCTGCCCGGGCCCAATCGGGTGCAGATCGTCGACGAGGAGCCGCGCGCGGCCATGATCGCGCAACTGGACACCCCGCTGGGGCCGCTGACCGTCGCCAACACCCATCTGTCGTTCGTACCCGGGTGGAACCGCGTGCAACTGCGGCACTTGATCCGCGACCTGCGCGGCTTTCCGGGACCGCGGGTGCTGATGGGTGACCTGAACATGGGGGCGGCAACTCCGAGGCGCTGGTCAGGGCTGCGACCGCTGTGCACGGGGCTGACGTTTCCGGCCGACGTTCCGCACCGGCAGCTGGACCACATCCTCACCGACGACCGCGCACTGCGGGTGGAGCGGTGCTCGGCGCCCCTGCTGCCGATCTCGGATCACCGGGCCCTGGTCGTCGAGGTCTCCCGCTCCTGACCTGGCGAGTGGGAGGTGCCCCTGCTCACCAGTGATCCCGAGGCGCCCGGGTGCGCGAACCCGTCACGGTCATCGGCGACGACAACGAAAGCGCGGCGCACGCCGCCGGCACGCGACGTGCTGGAGCCCTTGCGGCGCACGAACAACTATGGGCAACAGGCGGTAACGGCTCCGTCGGGTAAGCGGTGAGAACGTAAGGTGCGGGGGTGCCGTTCGCAGGATCGCTGCAGGTGATCTCAGCGGACTCGACGGAACTGTTCGTCGGGCCGCCGGATTCGCCGCTGCAATTGGTCCGGGTCACCTACACCGGCGGTGGCGAGCCGATGCCCATCCGGGTGACCGGCGACGGCCTGACGACACCCGCGCCCCCGCTGGCCTATCCGGAGTCCGGCGTCGTCGAGGTCCCGGTGCGGGTCGGCGGTCAGATCACCGGTCAGCAGCGGGACGCCCGGGTGCTTGTTGCGCACACCAGCACGCCGTTCGCCTTCGTGGTGGCCGAACCCGGCTGGACCATGTTCATGATCAGCCACTTTCACTACGACCCGGTGTGGTGGAACACCCAGGCGGCCTACACCAGCCTGTGGACCGAGGACCCGCCAGGCAGGGCGCGCCAGACGCACAGCTTCGATCTGGTGCGCGCGCACCTGGAGTTCGCCCGACGGGAGCCGGAGTACAAGTTCGTGCTGGCCGAGGTCGACTACCTCAAGCCGTACTGGGACACTCATCCCGAAGACCGTGCCGAGCTGCGGCGGCTGATCGCGCAGGGCCGTGTCGAGATCATGGGCGGCGCCTACAACGAACCGAACACCAACCTCACCAGTCCGGAGACCACCATCCGGAACCTGGTGCACGGCATGAGCTTTCAGCGTGACGTGCTGGGCGCCGACCCGGCCACCGCATGGCAGCTCGACGTTTTCGGCCACGATCCGCAATTCCCCGGCATGGCGGCCGACGCGGGGCTGACCTCCAGTTCGTGGGCCCGCGGGCCCCATCACCAGTGGGGTCCGATGCTGGGCGACGGCGATCCGCAGCGGATGCAGTTTTCCAGTGAATTCGAGTGGATCGCGCCGTCCGGGCTCGGCCTGCTGACCCACTACATGCCTGCCCACTACTCGGCCGGGTGGTGGATGGACTCATCCACGTCAGTGCAGGAGGCCGAGGACGTCACCTTCCGGCTATTCGGAGCGCTGAAAAAGGTCGCCGCCACCCGCAACGTGCTGCTGCCGGTCGGCACGGACTACACGCCGCCGAACAAGTGGGTGAGCGAGATCCACCGGCACTGGAACTCCCGGTACACCTGGCCGAAGTTCGTCTGCGCAACGCCCAGTGAGTTTTTCGCGGCGGTGCGGGCGGAACTGGCGGCCAACGGTATGGCTGCCTCGCCGCAGACCCGGGACATGAACCCGATCTACACCGGCAAGGACGTCTCCTACATCGACACCAAGCAGGCCAACCGCGCCGCCGAGGACGCGGTGCTCGACGGCGAGCGGTTCGCGGTGTTCGCGGGGCTGCTGGGCGGCGCGGGATATCCGCAGGCGGCGCTGGCCAAGGCGTGGGTGCAGCTGGCCTACAGCGCGCACCATGACGCCATCACCGGCTCGGAGTCCGATCAGGTGTACCTGGATCTGCTGACCGGTTGGCGCGATGCGTGGGAACTTGGGCGCGCGGCGCGGGACAACTCGCTGGCGCTGCTTTCCGGTGCGGTGGGTGGCGGCTCGTTGGTCGTCTGGAATTCGTTGGCGCACAAGCGTTCCGACGTGGTCACGGCGCGGCTGGATACCCCGTTGGGGCCAGGTGTGCGGGTGGTGGACGCCGACGGCGCCGAGGTACCGGCCCTCGTCGAGCACGGCGGACAGTCGGTCAGCTGGCTGGCCCGCGACGTGCCGTCGCTCGGGTGGCGGGCCTACGGCCTTGTCGAGGGCGATGTTTCGGACGACTGGGAACCGGCGGGCGGTGTCGATATCGGCAACGAGCACTACCGGTTGCGCGTCGACCCGGCGCGGGGCGGCGGGGTGTCGTCGTTGCTGGACCTGGCGCAGGACCGCGAGCTGATCGCCGACGGCCAGGTGGGCAACGAGCTCGCCGTCTACGAGGAGTACCCGGCGCACCCGACGTTCGGTGAGGGTCCGTGGCATCTGCTGCCCAAGGGGCCGGTGGTCGGTTCGTCGGCCGCCGCGGCCGAATCTGTGCAGGCGTACCGCAGTTCGCTGGGGCAGCGGCTGGTCGTCCGCGGCCGGATCGGAACCTTGCTGCGTTACACCCAGACCGTGACGCTGTGGCACGGGGTCGCACGGGTGGACTGCCGCACCACGATCGACGAGTTCACCGGCGCCGACCTGCTGGTGCGGCTGCGCTGGCCGTGCCCGGTGCCGGGTGCGCTGCCGGTGAGCGAGGTGGGCGACGCCGTGGTGGGGCGAGGAATCGGGCTGCTGCACGAGCCATCGGAAGGTTCCGGCCGAACTGTTGATGCCGCCGTGCACCCGTGGACGCTGGAGAACCCGGCCTACGGCTGGTTCGGTCTGTCGTCGGCGGTGCGGATCCGGGTCGGCGACGGCCCCGCGGATGTGCGTGCCGTATCGGTGGCCGAGGTGGTCTCACCGACCGAGGCCACGTCGGCCCCGCTGGCGCGTGAGCTGATGGTGGCGCTGGTGCGCGCCGGCGTGACGGCCACCTGCTCCGGCGCCGACAAGCCGCGCTACGGGCACCTCGACGTCGACTCCAACCTGCCGGACACCCGCATCGCGCTCGGCGGGCCGCAGCAGAACGCGTTCACCGCCGCCGTGCTGGCCGCCGCCGGCCCGTCCTACGCCGCGGAAGTCGACCGGCAGCTGCGGGCCACCGGGCGGGCCGGGGTGTGGGTGCCGGCCGCGGCGCCGCTGGCCCAGACGTGGGTGCCAGGTGCGGATCTGCGCGATCCGCGGGCGCTGCCGGTGCTGGTGATCGCCGGTGACGCTCTTTCGGACGTGGTCGCGTCGGTGGTCGACGACCTCGCCGACGCCGAGATCGTTGTCGCGCAGTCGGTTCCGACTGCGCGGGAAGTCGTCGAGCCGCGGACGGTGGCGCTGCTCAACCGCGGCGTACCGAGCTTCGCCGTCGACACCGAAGGCACCCTGCACACCTCGCTGATGCGGTCCTGCACCGGCTGGCCGTCGGGCATCTGGATCGACCCGCCGCGGCGCACCGCCCCCGACGGCTCCAACTTCCAGCTCCAGCACTGGACCCACACCTTCGACTACGCGCTGGTGTCCGGCGGCGGGGACTGGCGCGCCGCCGACGTCCCCGCCCGCAGCGCGGAGTTCTCCCATCCACTGCTGGCCGTGGCAAGCGCGAGGACCGGCGAATTACCCACGGCCGCTTCACTGTTGGAGGTCGAGCCGGCCGGCTGTGTGCAACTCGGCGCCCTGAAGGCGGCCGGTAACCCGCTCGCCCGCGGCAGCGCCGAACCCGTCAATGCCGCCGACGCGGTGGCGATCCGGTTGGTCGAGACGCGCGGGGCGAGCACCGACGTCGTGGTGCGGTCACCGTTCGGAGCAGTGGTCGACGCCACCCGCGCGGACCTGCTGGAGCGGCCAGGCGTCCAGGTGCGCTCCGGTCCCGACGGTCTGCGGCTGGCATTGCACGGCTACGAGATCGCCACCGTGCTCGCGCGGCTGTACATACCGAAGGTTCTCGACGCTGAAGCCGCCCAGCTGGCTCCCGACGCGGAGGCCGCGCAGCCGCTGTACGCGCGGTACTGGCTGCACAACCGCGGCCCCGCCCCGCTGGGCGGCCTGCCGGCAGTGGCGCATCTGCATCCGCACGCGGTCGAGGTGGCCGCGGACGCCAAAGTGGTGCTGCGGCTCACCGCCGCCAGCGACTGCACCGACGCGGTGCTGCGCGGCACCGTCCGGCTGCGCTGCCCGGACGGCTGGTCGTCCTCGGCGACCGAGCTGCCGTTCGAGCTGCCGCCCGGCGAACACGTCGAGACCGACATCGTGCTGACCATCCCGCCGGACACCGCTCCCGGCTGCTATCCGGTGCGCGCCCAGCTCACCGTCAGCAGCAGCCCAGACCGCGACCTGCCCACAGCCTGGCGGCAGGTGGTCGAGGACGTGTGCACCGTCACCGTCGGCTCGACCGCCGCCGAACTGCTGCGCCTGATCGGCGGCCCGGAGGAGGTCGCGGTGACGGCCGGTGAGACCGCCCGGCTCGGCGTCGTCGTCGGCACCGACGCGCACGCGGACCTGGCGGTGGAGGCTCACCTGATCAGCCCGTGGGGAACGTGGGAGTGGATCGGGCCCGCCGCGGTCGGTGCGGTGCTGCCGGCCGGCGGCACCGTCGAGCTCGGGTTCGACGTCGCCCCGCCCGCCTGGCTAGAGCCGGGGCAGTGGTGGGCGCTGGTCCGCATCGGCTGTGCCGGCCGGCTGGTCTACTCGCCGGCGGTCAGGGTGACTGTGCGATGAGCGCTTGCGCGAAGAGCCGACGGCAGCGATGAGCGCTTGCGCGACCGTCGGCGGGATGCCGGTGCCCGTCGCCGAGGTCGACGCACGCGAGGCCGAACTGCGCGCCACCCGGTTGGCCGCCTCGCTGCCGGTTCCCGGCACCAGCGAGGGTCGGCAGCTGCGCCGCTGGCTGACCCAGTTGGTCGTCACCGAACACGTGGTGGCGGCTGAGGCGGCCGCGCTGGGCCTGACCGGCGACGTCGTGCCCGCCGAAGACCAGCTGCTGCCGGACATTTCGGCGCGCCTGGAGATCGGCAGCGTGGCCGCCTCGGTGCTGGCCGACCCGCTGGCAAGGGCGCTGTTCGCGCACGTCACCGCCGCGGTCGACGTGAGCGACGACGACGTCGCCGGCTATCACGCCCGCAATCCACTCCGCTTCGCCGTGCGGCCGGACGTGGGCGACCGCAACGGCTGGCGCAACCCCGCGACCGCGCCGGCGTTCGACGAGGTGCGCTCCGCCATCACCGCACATCTGCGCGCCGCGGCCCGGCGCCGCGCCTTCCGGATATGGCTCGACTCCCGCCGCGCCGCGCTGGTCGAACTCGCCCCCGGTTACGAGCACCCTGGCGACCCGCGCCAGCCCGACAACACCCACAGGCACTGATGACCTCGACCCCAGAACTCACGCTTGCGATCGACATCGGTGGCACCAAGATGGCCACCGGCCTCGTCGATCCCGACGGCACGCTGGTCTTCACCGCGAAGCGCCCGACGCCGGACGCCGACGCCGAACAGATATGGGTCGTCGTCGACAAACTGATCACCGAAACGGTCGCCGCGGCCGGCCGGGTGCGCGGCGTGGGCATCGCGTCGGCCGGACCCATCGACCTGGCCGCGGGCACCGTCAGTCCGATCAACATCACCAGTTGGCACCGCTTCCCGGTCCGCGACCGGGTCGCCGCCGCGGTGCCCGGGGTTCCGGTCCGCCTCGGCGGCGACGGGCTGTGCATGGCGCTCGGCGAGCGGTGGCGCGGCGCGGGCCGGGGCGCGCAGTTCATGCTCGGCATCGTCGTCTCCACCGGCGTGGGTGGCGGCCTGGTGCTCGACGGTGCCCCGTACGACGGCCGCACCGGCAACGCGGGCCATGTCGGCCACGTCGTCGTCGACCCGGACGGCGGGCTGTGTACCTGCGGTGGCCACGGCTGCGTCGAGACCATCGCGGGCGGCCCGCGGATGGCGCAGTGGGCGCTGCAGCACGGCTGGGCCGGCCCACCCGGGGCGGACGCCAAGGAACTGGCCGACGCCGCCGCGGGGGGTGATGCGTTGGCCCTGGCGGCATTCCGGCGCGGCGCCACCGCGGTGGGGATGATGATCGCCTCGGTGGCCGCCGTCTGCGACCTCGACCTCGTCGTCATCGGCGGGGGAGTGGCGAAGTCCGGCCCGCTGCTGTTCGACCCGGTGCGCGAGACGGTGGCACGGCACGCCCGGCTGGACTTCCTCACCGGCCTGCAGGTGCTGCGCGCCGAACTCGGCGGGGACGCGGGCCTGGTCGGCGCGGCCGCCCTGGTCAGCGGCGTCTAACGCTCAACAGTGTTGCGCCGCATGTGTTTTCGGCCCCAGTCACACAGCGACTGCAACGCCGGTGCCAGCGTCATGCCATAGTCCGAGATCGTGTAGTGGACGCAGGGCGGAACGGTCTGCGCGTCGTGTCGGTCGATGATGCCGTCGTCGACGAGCTCGTGCAGGTGGCGGATGAGCATCCGCTCGGTGATGCCCGGGATGCTGCGCCTGAGTTCGGCGGTGCGCATGGGCCCGTCGAGTAATCGCCAGAGGATGGTGCCCTTCCAGCGTCCGTCGATGACCGACAGCGTTGTGTCGATCGGGCATTCGCTGACGTCCTTCTTCGATACCGCCATCGCCGCTCCCAGGCCGGATATTGTACTGACTAATTCGTCAGTACCTTGTTTTTTGTCAGCATAGCCGTCAAGGTCGAAGCCATGGACGAGATCATCAAGGTTCTGGCGGTCGTGATCACCGGTCCGCTGGCCGGCGTTGAGTTCGGCGTCGCCGCGTTCACCAATCCGATCTTTGCGCG
>JAOPWF010000436.1 GCA_025965815.1 Mycobacterium sp. | reverse complement strand
TGACCGCACCCATGCCGCCGTGCAGGGCGTCCATCGAGGGCAGGTACACCGAGGGCGTGCCACAGACGGACAACAGGTGTGCCAGCCGTTCGGCCATGATCCCCGACGTGCCCGACCCGGTCGTGACGACCTTTCCGGAAATGGCGAGCATCCGGCGGGCGACGGCGACCACACCCGAGTCGACAGTACTGACCAAGGCGGAAACGGCGCTGGCTTCGCGGGACAACACGGAGCCGGCGAGGGCAGCCAGCTCGTTGTCGTCCATGCTCATCTGATATCTCCGCTACTCAAATGTTCCGCTGTGATCCAGATCATGCTATGCCTTATGCTCAGATGTCAACGGGCGTGCACATATGAGCGAACCTGGCATTGTTGAAACCGAGTCGGACCAGGAAGGAGCGCCAATGGGGCCAGACGAACTGTTTCAACGGGCCGTCGTGGCGCGCCGCTATTACCTCGAGGGCCGGACCCGGATCCAGATCGCCGAGGAGTTCGGTATCTCGCGGTTCAAGGTGGCGCGGATGCTGGACGAAGCAGTCGAGTCGGGAATGGTGGAGATCACCATCCACAACCCGGGTTCAATCGACGAGGACCTCTCGACGGCGATGCAACGCCAGTACGGACTCGAGCACGCCTACGCCGTCGTGGCCGACGGGAACAGTCCGGGGGACCGGATCGAGGCGGTCGCCAAGGCGATGGCCGAGTTGTTGCAGTCGATTCTGCGCGAGGACGACGTGGTGGGCGTGGACTGCGGCCGGACGCTCACCCACGTGGCCAGCTATCTGACGTCACTGCCAAGATGCGACGTCGTTCAGCTCACCGGTATGGCCGGGGCGCTCACCGCCAATGGGGCCGATCTCGTCCGGCGGATCAGCGAGCTCAGCGGCGGGAAATCGTGGCCGCTGTACGCGCCGCTGGTGGTGCCCGACGCCCGTACCGCGGCGAGCCTGGCCGGCAACCACCAGATCCAGGAAACGGTCGGCCGGCACACCAAGGTCAGTTGCGCAATCGTCTCGGTCGGCGCCTGGAGCCCCGGAGCGTCGCAGGTCTATGAATCACTATCGCTGAACGAGACGGCGGAGCTCACCGACGCCGGGGTCTGCGCCGAAACCTGCGCGCTGTTAATGGATTCCGACGGCAAGCGAATGCCCGGCCTGGACGAACGCCGGATGGGGGTAGACGAGGCCACCCTGCGTGCCATCCCCACCGTCATCGCCATCGCCACCGGGCCGGAGAAGATCGCCGCGACCCGGGCGGTACTGCGCTCAGGTCTTGTCTCATCCGTGGTGACCGACGTCGAAATCGCCGCCGCGGTGCTGGACTGATGTCGATTCGTCGTAGCCAGAGAGGGAGCATCTGAGATGTCCGAACCTTCCGTCGATCTCGACTTTCGCCTGGAGGGCAAAGTCGCACTCGTCACCGGGGGCGCCTCCGGAATCGGCGCCGCCATCGCGTCGGCCTTCGCCACCAAGGGCGCGCGGATTGCCGTCGCCGACGTCGCCGAGTCGGGCGCCGTCGTCGCCGCGAAAACCTTGGCAACCGACAGTCGCGGTTACGGTTGCGATGTCTCCGATCCGGTCTCCGTGGATCGAACGGTCGACGCCGTCGTCGACGACTTCGGGCAGATCGACATCCTCGTCAACAGCGCAGGCATCGCCAGACTGGCTCCCGCAGAGGAGTTGTCGCTGCAGGAGTGGGATTCGACCATCAATGTGAACCTCAAAGGCACCTTCCTGATGTGCCAATATGTTGGAATCCGAATGTTGGCTTCCGGCGGCGGTGCCATCATCAACATGGCCTCGCAGGCCGCCACAGTGGCGCTGGATCAGCATGTGGCGTACTGCGCATCGAAATTCGGTGTCGTCGGGGTTTCCAAGGTCCTTGCCGTCGAGTGGGGCGGACGAGGCGTGCGAGTCAACACCATCTCACCAACGGTGGTGCTCACCGAACTCGGCCATAAGGCGTGGGACGGCCCGAAGGGAGATGCACTGAAGAAGCTCATCCCGACGGGGCGTTTCGCCTACCCGGGCGAGATCGCCGCGGCCGCGGTGTTTCTCGCGTCGGACGCCGCCGCAATGATCAACGGCGCCGACCTGCTCATCGACGGCGGCTACACGATTAAATAGCCCTACCGGCCGGGTCTTGGAAGCCGCCAGCGAATTGGCCCAGCGTGTTCCGTCCCATCGCAACGCTACGTGCCGATCAGCCGACGTAACGGCGGGCCACCGAACGGCGCTGGGAGTCCTCGAGCAACGTCAGTCCGCGCTCGACGGGCGGGGGGACAACGCTGCGGTCCCGCAGCACCCACGGAATGCCCCGCAGTGCTTCGCCCAGCGCGCCCGCTGTCGCAAGGTCTACCGGCGCCGACCTGAGCACGACCCAGCTACGGCGCAAAGCACTGCGCACCGGCCTGCGCAGCCACAGCGTCCACAGGTGTTACGGATTCCGAGCTGCCGCCGGCGTCGGGAATCACGGACAGGGGACGCCGAATGGTGCACCACCACGTCCTCGTCCCAGCACATCCACCAGCCCCGCGCGGCCAGGTCGAGGGCCAGCAGCTCCTCCTCGCCGCTGAACCACATGCGTTCGCAGAAGCCGCCGACCTCCTCGAAGGCGGCCGTGCGGAACATTGACAGGCCGGCGAGCACTCCGAGCAGCGCGGGACCAGGCAGCCAGTCGGGCCCCGGCACGGGCGAGTCCCGCAGTTCCGGCGTGATCGGATCCTCGGCGAGGTGCGGCTCGACCAGGCATCGTCCGGTGACTGAGGCGAGACCTGGGTGCGCGTCGAGGAGGTCGGCCGCACGGCTCAACGCTCCGGCTTGCCACTGCGTGTCATCGTCGCAGAAGGCCACGTAGGGTGTCGTCACCCGCTGGACGCCGAGGTTGCGGCCCACCGCGCCGAGATTCTCCGCGGCTCGGATCAGCTCGACTCCGGGGTACTCGTCGGCCACGGCGTCGGCACTCCCGTCGGTGGACGCGTTGTCCACAACGATGATGGGCGCCCGGTCCGGGAGCGTCGTCATGTGACCGAGGGTGCGAAGAAGTTCCACACGTCGGTTGTGAGTGATCACCACGACCGTGGCTCTGATTCCCATGCTTCCGGCGTACCTCGCGCTCCCACGACCAAACCTCAGAAGCGAGGTGTGTCCGCGGCACGTGCGGACACACCTCGGAAGCAGCAACGCTGAAGCCATCGAGGCCCCGCCGAGGCGAATTAATCAGATCGTGCATGTGCAGCGCGCTATCACAACAGTTATGTGGCCCGCGCGCCCAGGGCACGGCGATCAGACCGCCGATGACCAGGCCGGGCCACAGTTTGCCGTAAGACGCTGCGGGTAGTCAGGCCGCAGCAAGAAGTGGCGTCGGTATCCAGCTTGGCTTGTCCTCCGGCGCCTTTGGTTGTGGGCAATCCGCTGCAGCTAGCGACGCTTGGACAGGAGGAAATGATGCGAGCAGTGTTGTGCCACAAAGGCTTCGGCACTCCCTCCACCGAGACACGAAGGGCTGATGCAACCTGTGGCGCGCACGTCGGAGGCGGCACTACCGCCGGAGCCACCGGCATGGTGTCCGGCTCGAAGAATTCTGGCGACGACGCCGCGCGGGCGGAGGACCCCGCACCCCCGGTCGGCTCCGGGGCCCGTAGTCCGCTCGGGCGCATTCCCCCCGAGGTCCGCACGGGCGCCGTAATCATCGGCATCGCAGTGCTCATGGCTTCTGCATTTGCCGCGGCGTACATCGTCGCGCTCGGCAGGCCTATTCCTCGGCACATCCCGCTCGGGGTGGTGGGCCCAGCCTCGGTCACGGTCCCGATCACCAACGCCATGCAGACCAGCCGCCATGAACTGAATCTGCGCACATATCCGTCCCGTCAAGCAGCAATCGACGCGGTTGATCGTCAAACGATCGCCGCGGTCCTCGACGGCACTGCCGCGCCGCCTCAGCTCCTGATCTCGTCCGCCAGCGACCCCTCCACCGCGCGCGCGTTGACGCAGATGGACCAGCCGACGCCGGGCCGATATCTGGTGCCGATCGTTGACCTGCACCCCCTGCCGCCCTCCGACCCCCAAGGACTGGCGACCTTCTACGTGGTGATCGCGGCCACCATTCTGGGGTTTGTCACGACGTTTCAGTTACGCGCCAACGTCAAGACGTTGACGTTAGGCAGCTGGTTGGTGTGTCTTGCGGCACTGGCCATCCTTGGCGGTGCGGCGCTCGCCCTGGTCGCCGGCCCGATACTCAACGCACTACAGACGTCGTTCGCCGAACTGTGGTTGCTGATTTCAGTGCACGTGGCGATCGCGGCCCTGTTCAACTCGACCATGCTGGTACTGATGCCCCGTTGGGCGATCATCCCCACCTGGGGCGTGTTCATCCTGCTCGGTAACACCTCGTCGGGCGGTGCGGTGTCGGCTCCGCTTCTGCCACAACCATTTGCGTTCTTACACAGCGCGCTGCCGACCGGAGCGGCCGTCTCAGCGATCCAGGCGGCAACCTACTTCCCTCACCACCAGCCAAGGCTGCCGTTCGTTGTTCTGGGGGCGTGGCTCTGCGTCACCCTGGCAGCATTGGTCGTGTCCTCCCGGGCCACGCACCGGTCGCCGGCCGAGTAGGAATTCATCAAGATCGGTCGCGGCATGGGCAAACCACCACCCTAACGACATTGCCCACGACGATTCAGACCTCGGTCGCCAGCCCGGTCATGAAAGCAGTGCCGGCCAAAGGATTCTGACGCCTTACTGGCCGATGTTGCCGCAGATGATGGGCTCGAAATAGAGCGTGGGCTGCCCATTTTGTTCGATCTGGCTGGAGGAACCGAGGTGTACGTTGAGGTACCAGCCCGTGGTTGGTGGGGCCTGATCGACATTTTGGATGACCGTGGTCCTATCGGCGGTCCCAGTGGGCGAGGCCACCAGATCGTCGAGTGGGTACTTGACCGCCCCCTGAGCGTTGCACGAGCCGAGGTGGATGTGTTGCGCGTGGGCACTGCCGGGGACCAAGCCATTCGCGGTGGTGGCCACGGACAGCGTCTTTTTTGCGGCATCGTAGGTCAGGGTCGCCGAACCCTGCGGGTGTTGGCCGGGCTGTGGCGGCGGCGCCATGGTCAGCGTCGTCGATGCGTCGGGGCTGATGTCCGCACAGGAGATGGGCGTGTACTCCAGTGACCCCGGGGCGCCCAATTGTGCGGCCGGAGCCAGATGGATGTTGAGGAATGTGCCGGCGGCCAGACCGGTGGCGGATGGCTGCGAGCTGGTGACGGTGGTGTCGATCGCCCCACCGTCGTTGGCCGTCACGTCGGGGAACGGGACTTGGACATCTCCCTGTGCTGCGCAGCTGCCCTGGTGAATATGCATCGCGTGACTGCTGCCCGGGGTGAAGCCGACCATCTGCAGCTTGGCGATGACGTTCTTGGTTTGAGGGTCCCAGCGCAGCGCCACCGTGCCCGACGGCTGATTGCGGAGCTGGACGATGACTGGGGAACCGGCGCCCCCGGAGGTGGTGGCCGGAGCCGAGCTCGACGATTGCACCGAATTCGAGCCGCAGGCGGCGACCGAGGCGGCGACAGCGGCTACTGCCGTCATAAATCGGGTGGCCGCCAACAACTGGTGTGTACTGGTGTTCAAGGTTCTCTCCCCTGTCGCGCTGGCACTTTCGCGCTGACGGGAGGGCTCGATGAGGGGCTCGCCGAGGGAATGGTTCTCGCGTTCGGGTCGCCGATCCGCGGGCTGGGGCACGTCGAGGGTGAAGCAATACCAGCTGAGAATCGTTGATCTTCTGTAGACCTACCACCGTGCCACAACAGCGCAAGCACCGAAAGAAATGAACGGGTGCACAACCGCAAGAGCTCGCGTGAGAGGTCTGGTGGCTGGAGGCTTCCCGTCTTCACCTTCGGCCCGCAGCACGATCCGGGAGCCGGACGCCCCGTCGGTCCTTTTCAGCGGTGCCTTACGGTGCTGCGGGCAAGTCCGAGGATCCCCGCGGCCACGAACGGTACGGGGGCTAGCGTCGCGATCATCGCGCTCCTGGAACCCATTACAGACCGACTGCCGATGCCCACGACCACGTCGGCGCTATCACTGAGCAGGCCAGCACATGCCCAGCGTCGAAGCTCAACGTCGGCACCGCGACCCCAGGCCGCGCAGGCGCCCGACGCAAGGACAACATCGCGAATCCCGATCGTCCGCATGAGCAGGGTTTCGGTACCCGATCCCTGTGAATAGAACCGGTCCGGCGCCAGCACCATCGCTACCCCCACACCAAGGCGGGCCGCCGCAACGACGGCAAGCGTCGAGGTCGACCTCCGAGCGATGTCGCGCACCACGGGGTCAACCATAGGCAGAACGCCAATACCGCCGCGGCGTTTCTTCACAACCATGGGACCGCAGACGACCCTGCAAGAAATCTGTACGTCAGCTGTGGAGCCCGCAACGATGGGCGGCCCGGTGGCAGCACTTTTGACGAAACATGTTGATACCAGGCGTCGGCGTAGCCGAATATGCGTTGATCCCGGCCGACGGTGCTACTGCATTTCGCGAAGGCGGGCGAGGTGACGAGCCGACAGTTCGTTGATGACCCGAAGGAATCTGATAGCTTGCTCGCGCTGGTCAGCGGAGAAGCGTGCACTGAACGTAGTCCCCCAGTCGGCACCTGCCTACCCAGGCAAT
Source organism: Mycobacterium sp. (assembly GCA_025965815.1). Classification (GTDB taxonomy): domain Bacteria; phylum Actinomycetota; class Actinomycetes; order Mycobacteriales; family Mycobacteriaceae; genus Mycobacterium. Next base: position 5,027 of record JAOPWF010000436.1, on the reverse strand, counting down.
GGGGAACCGGCTCAACGAATTCCGTTCCGGCATCGAGAATCTGAATGCGGGAATGATCCACAGTCGCGCGATCCGCATTCCGCAACCCGGCCGGCCACGACGGCACTCAAATGAGGATCGACAGCGGGTTCTCGATTCGTCGCCGGAAGGCTGCCATCCACCGGGCGGCGACCGCGCCGTCGATTACGCGATGGTCGGCGGAGAGGGTGAAGGTCATGACGGTGGCTGCCCTCAGGTCGCCGTCGATGACAACCGGGCGCGGCGTCGCGCTGCCGACGGCGAGGACGCCTGCCTGCGGCGGGTTCAGGATGGCCGAAAACTCGGTGACCCCATACATCCCCAGGTTGGAGACCGAGAAGCTGCCGCCCTGCAGTTCGTGCTGCTGGATGCGGCCCGTGCGTGCACGTTCGGCGAGCTCCCGCACTTTCGCAGACAGGGCGCCGAGCGCCATGCTCTCCACGGCCCGCAGCACCGGCGTCAGTAGTCCGCCGCCCACTGCCACGGCCACCGAGATGTCGACGGCGTCAAACCGGCGGATCGAGTCGCCGTTCCAGATCGCGTTGGCCTCGGGCACCTCGACCAATGCCCACGCGACCGCCTTGAGCACGAAGTCGTTCAGCGACACATTGCGGTCGCCGGTCGCGTTGACGCGGCGGCGCAACTTCACCAGCCGGTCGACGCGGCAGTCGGCAGTCACGTAGAAGTGCGGCACCGTGGTCTTGCTCTCGGTGAGACGGCGGGCGATCGCCGTGCGCATTCCGGTGAGCGGGATGTCGGTGTATCCGGCGGCGGCGACCAACGGCGCAACGGTTACCGGCGGTGCGGTTGCCGCCGGAATCGGCGCCCGTGGCGGTTCCGATGTGGGTGACGGTGCCGGTGTCGCGGGGGGCGGGAGACGGTCCAGATCGCGGCGCACGATGCGTCCGCCGGGGCCGGTCCCTTTCAGGGCGCCGAGCGAGATACCGCGCTCCCGCGCCAGCTTTCGCACCAGCGGCGTGGCGAAGAGCCGCCGCCCACCGTTAACAGCGGCGGTCGGCTCCCCGACGGTGACCAGCTCCGGCACGGTGAGGTGCTGCACGCTGCCGAGCGAACCGGGATCGACGTCGGCCAGGGTCTCCCCCGCATCGAGAACGATGGCGATCGGATCACCCACGGCAACAGTTGCGCCCGGCTCGGCGATCAGCCGCGCGAGCACTCCCTCGACCTCGGAGGCATACTCGACCACCGCCTTTTCGGTCTCGATCTCGGCGAGTGGGTCGCCGACCGCGATCTGCTGACCCACCGAGACGAGCCAGGCCTGAATGGCCGCCTCGCTGGTGTTGGCAAGCACCTCGGGCATGCGCACCACGGTCGCCATCAGCGCTGTCCCATTCCGACCCTGATCCGCTCAAGTCCGGCGACGATCTCCTCGGTCTTCGCGATGGCCGAACGTTCCAGCATCTTCGAGATGCTCGGCGAGGCCTCCCCGCCCGAAACCCGCTCGATGGGCTGGTCGAGCCAGTCGAAGAGTCGGCGCGCAATCTCGTCGGCCAGCCAGCCGCCGTAGGAGGTGCCCCGTGCACCCTGCTCGACGAGCAACACGGCGTTGGTTTTACGGACGCTCGCCGCGATGGTGTCCCAGTCGATCGAAGCGCGATCAAGCCAGCGCAGGTCGATGAGCTCGGCATCGATGCCGGACTGCCCGATCGCGTCGAGGCAAGGATCCACCATCGACAGGTAGCTGATGACGGTGACCTCCGAGCCGACCCGCCGGACTGCGGCCCGCCCTGGTGGGATCACGTAGTCGAGGTCGCCCTCGGGCACCTGGTCGGTGATCCCGTAGAGGTCCACATGCTCGATGACGAGCACCGGATCCTGAAGTGCCAGCGCCGCGTTCATCAGCCCGACGTAGTCGGCTGCCGTCGAGGCCGCCGCGATCCGCCAGCCTGGGCTCGTCGCGAAGATGCCGGCCGGATCCATCAGGTGCTGGGAGCCATAACCGGAGCCCATCGCCACCTTGGTGCGCAGCACCAGCGGCACCGCGTTATCGCCGCCGAACATATGACGCGCCTTGCCGATCTGGTTGAACACCTGGTCGGCAGCTACCCACATGAAGTCCGGGTACATGAACTCGATCACGGGCCGGAATCGGCCGTCGAGCGCGAGCCCGCCGCCGAGCCCGGTGAACGCGTTCTCGCTGATCGGTGTGCCAACGAGCCGGTCTTCGCCGTACTTCCCCGCCAATCCTTTGGTGGCGCCGTTGGTCCCGCCGTTGAGCCGGTGCACGTCCTCCCCGAATATGACGATGCGCTCGTCCTGTTCCATTCTGCGGTCCATCACGGCGGCCACTGCGTCGACGAACTTGAGCTTGCGCCAGGGCCCGTGGTACTGCTGCGGATCGAGGCATTCGAGCGACTCGAGTTCACGCGCGTCACCGCGGATCCCGACATTGACGAAGCCGGGGTCAGGCCACAATTCGTGGCGGATGTGGCGCTTGCCCGCCGACTCCGGGTCGGCTTCGATCAGTTCGGCGACCGCGGCGGCCATCGCGGCCTGCGCTTGCTCGCGCACCGACGCCACGCCGGCCTCGTCGATCAGGCGCAGGGTGGTCATTTCCCGCGCGATCTTGTCCAGCGGGTCACGTGCGCGCCATGCGTCCTCTTCGTCCTTGCTGCGGTAGCCGAACGCGCTGCCTGGGTAGGAGCCGTTCTGGTGGAAGAATCGGTACACCTCGACCTCGACCACGGCAGGTCCCTTGCCGCTGCGCATCCACTCGGCCGCTTTCGCCATGGCCAGGTGCACGGCGAGCGGGTCCATGCCGTCGACGCGCCAGCCCGGGATGCCGAAGCCCTGACCCCGCACCGACAGCCGCGGGTCGGCGGTGATCTCATCGACGCGGGTGGATACGGCGTACAGGTTGTTCTCGATGAAGAAGCACAACGGCAGCTTCCACGCGGCGGCGAGGTTCATCGTCTCGAGCACCGAGCCGATCTGGCTGGCGCCGTCGCCGAAGTAACTGATCGTGAGATCATCTGTGCCGGTGTGCTTTTGCGCCCAGGCGTTGCCCGCGCCCATCGGCACGCCGCCGCCGACGATCGCGTTGGTGCCCAGCGCTCCGGCCTCGAACCACTGTAGGTGCATCGAGCCGCCACGCCCGCGGCAGTAGCCCTGCGCGAGCCCAAGGATCTCGGCGAGCGTGCGCTGCAGCACGGTCTGAATGGCCGGGGTGCGCAGCGCGGTCGGGTCGATCACGCCGTCGGAGACGTGGGTGAGTGCCTTGGCCAGGAACTGGTGGTGCCCGCGGTGCGAGCCGTTCACGGCATCGCTGGACCGCAGAGCGACGATCGAACCCACCGCGCCGCCCTCTTGCCCGATACTCGAATGCGCCGGGCCGTGCACCAGTCCCTCGCCGGCGAGTTCCAGCACAGTCTCCTCGAAGGCCCGGATGAGGTGCAGTTCGCTGAGCATCGTGCGCAGCAGCGCCGGCTCGGCGTTTTTCCAGTCCTCCGCCGTGGTGGTCAGTTCCACCCAGGCCGAGCCCGTCTCTAGACAACGTTCGCGTGGCATGTCCCTCTTCTCCGTTGACCCGGGATTTCCGCGGCTGAAGGTCCGGCAATGGCGCTACTCTATCCCGATTGGATACAATCTGGCTAGAATTCCTGGAAAACAACCGCTTTATGGCCTTCTAAGGCCACTATTGGATTCATTAGGAGGAAAGTCATGGCGCTGCCCGGACTTGTCGGCACCGATCACTTCGGATTCACCGTCCCCGATCTCGAGGAGGCGCACGACTTCTTCGTCCGGGTGCTGGGCTGTGCGCACACCTACACCCTGGGGCCGTTCGCACACGACGATGACTGGATGCGCCAGCATCTCAATGTGCACCCGCGCACGGTGATGCGGGAGCTGCGGTTCTACCGCTGCGGCACCGGAGCCAACTTCGAGGTGTTCGAGTACACGCCCGCCGACAGCCAGGAACCTGCTCCTCGCAACAGCGATATCGGCGGGCACCACATCGCCCTCTACGTCCACGATCTCGACGCCGCGGTGGACTACCTGCACACCGAGGGCATCCGGGTTCTCGGGGAGCCGACGAAAAGCTCGAATGCCAGCGAGGGGCAGCGCTGGGTGTACTTTCTCAGCCCATGGGGGATGCAGTTTGAGCTGGTGAGCTTCCCGGAGGGCAAGGCCTACGAGAAGGACGCCGACGTGCTGCTGTGGAACCCGAATCATCCGGAGCAGTGACGCGGAATCGGATCGGAGGCCGGCATGCCGCAACCACAGGTGCGCGATGGAGACGCGGGGCCTCGTGTTGCCGATGAGCTGCGCGAAGCGATCCTGAGCGGAGCGCATCCGCCGGGCGCCCGGCTGCGGCAGGAGGAACTTGCCGCCGAGTTCGGTGCCAGCCGGGTTCCGGTCCGCGAGGCGTTGCGGATCCTGGAGTCCGAGGGCCTGGTGACGATGGTGGCCAACACGGGGGCATGGATCGCGCGGCTGAGCCTTGACGAGTGCGTCGAGCTGTACCAGGTGCGCGAGCGTGTCGAGCCGCTCCTGCTGCGGTACAGCATGCCGGCGCTCACCGGTGATCAGATCGACCAGCTGTCCGAGTTGGCAGAGGCGATGCGGCGGACCGACGACGTGGAACAGTTCCTGGTCCTCGACCGGCAGTTCCACCTCGGCAGCTACACGGGCGCCTCGACGACCTACCTCGGCCCGATCGTGGAGCGGCTCTGGAACAACACCCAGCACTACCGCCGGGCCTTCACCCGCCTGCTCGACGATGACAGCAACCGGATCCTGCACGACGAACACCACATGCTGGTCAGCGCGATCCGGCTGGGCGATCCCGACGAAGCCGAACGGGTGCTGTTCGGCCACATCCGGCGCACCCGGCTACAGCTGTCGCGCCATCCCGAGGTCTTCGCCTAGCCGCGGTCTACAAGATTGATTGCATCCAATCGATTGGATACAGTGGTTCGAGCCGCCGTCAATCACGCGATATTGCTCAAGATAGTATCCAATCGAGCTGAATCACTGGAAGCAGGAAG
>JAOPWF010000422.1 GCA_025965815.1 Mycobacterium sp. | reverse complement strand
CGCCCGCATGGGGGTCATGGCACGCGCCTGCAAGGCGGCCTCGGCATCGGTGCCCGCAACGTATTGCATCGCGATCCACAACTGGCCGTCCTCCGTCTCGCCGCGACCGTAGACCGCCACGACATTCGGGTGCGCTAGCCGGGCGGTGATCTCGCCTTCGTGCAGGAAACGTGTACGGACGGCGGGGTTGCGTGCCATCTCTGCGGAGAGCACCTTGAGCGCATCCCACTGCGGCAGGGTGGGGTCTTCCGCCAGATAGATCGTGCTCATGCCGCCGGTGCCGAGCAGCCGCTCGATGCGGTAGCCGGCGATTGAGGAAGGCAGTGTCGACGGTGCCGTGGGCTCGGGCGTAGTCACACGCGCAGCGTTTCGACGGGCTGGCCGGTGATCTGCGCGATGAGGGCGAAGTCCTTGTCGAGGGCCAGCACGGTCAGGTCTGCGAGTTCGGCAGTTGCGGCGACGATGAGGTCGGGGATGGCGGGGGCACGGTGCTGGCCGCGATCGGCGAGCAGCATCTGCACCTCAACGGCGCGGTCCTCGGCGGCCGGTGTCAGGTATTCGACCGGCATGAGTACGAGCGGGGGGGAGGCCGTTTCGTCTCGTGCCTGCTGGCCGGTGCGAAATGAGTACCCGATCTCCAGACGGGTGACGGTGCTGATCCGAACGAGACCACGCTCGATGCGTTCAATCCAGGTCCGTGCGTCGGGGGAGGCTGACAGCCGGGTGTAGGCGGACTTGTCGATGATCCAGTTGGTCACCGCCACGCCGACTCCATTACACCGGGATCGTCGAGGTCGGCCGCGGCGGCCTCAGCACGTCGCAGATCGTCGATCGTCAACGTGCGCTGCGACGACGGACCAACTGTGCTCTCGCGTTCGAAACGCCGCCGCAGATACTCCTGGCGCGAGAGCCCGCGCGCCGCGGCATCGGCGTCGATGCGCGCCACGGCCGCGTCAGACAAGCCGCGAATCAGCACATCACTCAACTGCTCCGACCTCCCGATATCACTGCTATCAGTGTACTACGCGGGCGGTCGGGCACGCTCAGCGTGCTGGAACGGTCACCACCCGCTCAGCCACCCCGTCAAGCGCCGCCCGCGCATCGTCGAGATAGGTGTAGAGCGTGGCGCGGCCGAAGAATCGCGGATGACCGGGGATAGAGGCGCACCCAATGCGGGGCCAGTCCTCATCGATGCGGTCGGCCGACATCAACGCGGGCGTGGGCGCGCCGCCCGACAGGGCCTGCATCGCCAGCACCCCGGCTGTGCCGGGGAGCATCGTGTAGGCCACCTCGGCCACCGCCCAGGCCCGCAGGTACGTCTGCGGTAACAGATCGTCGATCGCGGCCTCCAGAATCAGCAGCACCGACGTGATTGGCATGCCGTCTGTGAATTCGTCACTCTCATCTAGGCCAGGTTCGAGCCACGGCCCGTCGAACAACTCGGCAAACGCGACGGCGCGCGGACCGAATAATGCCAGCACATCGGCTACCGGATGCTCCGCGCTGAGACGCAGCAACAGAAACTCCACGCTGCCGACGACCACCTCGGGCGCGTCACGGTGGCCATCGAGCGCCGACATCCGTACCTCGGCGCGCCAGTCCCGACACCACGACACCGCCGAAGACGTACCCAAACTCTCAAAGTGGACCCTCGGCACCCCAAGGTCCACCCCGACGCCGCCGCTCACGGTCAGATAGGTGGCGCGTTCGTGCATGAACGCGGCGAGGTCAACGGCCTTCACGGGCAGACCCCCAGCTCTGTGCGCTCACCGCACAGTCTTGCTCGGTACGTTCATCGGACCTCCATAAGGTCGGCATTGCGCACGTCGCCGAGCGGGACGCCTCGAGCCGTTGATCCGGTTGCGGGGCCGGAATTTTCGTCACGGGGTGAGCGGCCCTAACGGCGTACGGAAGGCGATGCGAACCTTGCCGTCTGGTCCGGTTTCCTCGGTGATGAGAAACCCGGAGTCGGGGTACGTCCAGATTGTTGCGGCGGGCCCGCAGATTGATCGGTCCGCACCCGCGTGGGGGAGCCAACACTGGGTGGGGTCGCCGTCCATGGGGCCGGGACGGTGCATGATGGTGATCTCGCCGCCTGGGAGGGTCTTGGCGACGTAGTTACCGTCATCGTCGACGTAGGTGACAGTGTCGGTGTCGCTAGGGCAGAGCTTTGCAACGTCACCGTCCTTCGTACCGATCCAGCACTCGGTGCCGGCGGGAACGGTTGGCGGCGGTTTCGGGGCCACGTATGCCGTGTCGAGGGACCGGTAGCCGGCCGCCAGCTGCTGGAAGCGGGTGGCAAGGGGTTGGTTCTGCGTTTTGGTGGTGTCGATTTGGCGTTGCATGTCGGCCATCCGGTCATCCATCGTCGACACCAGTACCTTCATCGCGGCTGGGCTGCCGGTGGCCGGTGCGATCGCCGCGGCCGCGGATTGCGCGGTCTGACGCACCCCCGTCGCCCCCGAACGACCGTTCTGCCCGGTCGCATCTCCGGCGCCGGCCGTCGCGTTGGCGGCATCGTCGAGCCGGGTCACTTGGGCCCAGGAACCGCGATAATCCTGGGCGGCACCACCGGACCCCAAGGACATCCCCGACGCGCCCGGCGGGGCAGCAGGAACCCCACCCCCACCAGCGTTGAGCACCGCCACGTCCGGGCCGGCCTGCGGAAACAAGCCCTGCCCAGCACCCAGCAGCCGGTCCACTTGCGCGATGTACGCGCGCACGCCAGAGCTGCCCACCCCCACAGCCTAAAACCGCGGCTCCGCCGGCAACTACGCCGCAAAATGACCGGCAGTGGTCTGCGTGCAGGCGCTATTGGCCGGTGACCTTGGCGGCGATCTGGCGGGCGATGGTGACGGCTGCGGGATCGGTCGGATTGTCTGAACAGGGTGGGGATGTCGATGACGATGGTTCCGGCGGCCATCCAGTGAACGCGATGGCGTCCGCGGCTATCTCAGCCATCGTGCGGTCATCGGTCGCGATGCGAT
>JAOPWF010000405.1 GCA_025965815.1 Mycobacterium sp. | reverse complement strand
GATCATGGACGAGCTGGCCGCCATCGGCGCGAAGGCAATCCTGGCCTCCGACATCAGGTTCTGCCGCTTCTGACCTGCGTCGGTGCTAGCGTTCCAGGGAAAATCACTCCGCTGGAGGCTCGCATGACGCATGCCCTTGTTCTGCTTCTTGCTCTGCTGATCGGGGTCGTCGCCGGCCTGCGGGCGCTCACGGCTCCCGCCGTCGTGGCGTGGGCGGGGCTGCTGGGTTGGATCAACCTCGACGGCAAGTGGTCGGAATTGGTGGCCCATCCGATCACTGTGACCGTTCTGACCATCCTCCTGGTCGTCGAATTGATCACCGACCAGTTGCCGAAGACGCCGAGCCGCAAGACACCGCCGCAGTTCATCGCCCGCATAATCACGGGCGCCTTTGCAGGAGCTGTCATCGGCAGCGCGTGGTTCCACACCTTCAGCTCGCTAGGCGCCGGCATCGTGGGCGCGGTTCTCGGCACACTCGGCGGTTACGAGGCACGCAAGCGACTCGTGGTGGCCAACGGCGGTCGCGACCTGCCGATCGCGCTGGCCGAAGACGTCATCGCGGTGGGTGGCGGTTTCCTCATCGTGTACCTGGCCAGCCTCATCTGAGCGGCGCACTGTGAGCCAGACATTCGACGCGATCATCATCGGCGCGGGACAGGCGGGCCCACCGCTTGCCGGTCGATTGACCGCCGAAGGACAGACCGTTGCGGTGGTGGAGCGCAAGCTCGTCGGCGGCACCTGCGTGAACAGCGGCTGCATCCCCACCAAGACGTTGGTGGCCAGCGCGCATGCCGCACACCTCGCCCGCCGGGGAGCTGAATACGGTGTCGGCACAGGCGATATCGCCGTCGATATGGCGAAGGTGAAAGCCCGCAAGGACAAGATCATGCTCGACGACCGGCACGGCGTCGAGTCGTGGCTGGAAGGCATGGACGGCTGCACGCTGATCCGCGGGCATGCCCGGTTCACCGGTCCCAAGACCGTGACGATCGACGACGACCAGACCATGACCGCCGACCGGATCTTCCTGAACGTCGGCGGCCGGGCGGTGGTGCCGGATCTGCCGGGGCTTTCCGATATCGACTACCTGACCAACGTGTCGATCCTCGAACTCGACTCCGTGCCTGAGCACCTGGTCATCGTCGGCGGCAGCTACATCGCGTTGGAGTTCGCCCAGATGTACCGCCGGTTCGGTGCCAGGGTCACCGTGATCGAGAAAGGTCCACGGTTGACCTCCCGTGAGGACGAGGACGTCTCCGCCACCATCAAGGAGATCCTCGAGGCCGAGGGCATCGACGTTCACGTCGGCGCGAGCGACATTCGGTTCACCAAGCGGCACAACCGCTTCGACGTCACGACGAGTGCCGGAGCTGCGCCCATCACCGGCACCCATCTGCTGATGGCGGTGGGGCGGCGGCCTAATACCGACGACCTCGGGCTCGAGCACACCGGAGTCGAAACCAACGAACGCGGATACATCGCGGTCGACGATCAGCTGCGGACGAACGTCGAGGGCATCTGGGCGATGGGCGACTGTAACGGCAAGGGCGCCTTCACCCACACCTCCTACAACGACTTCGAAATCGTCGCGGCCAACCTGCTCGACGACGATCCTCGCAAGGTCAGCGACCGCATCACGACCTACGCCCTCTACATCGACCCGCCGCTCGGCCGGGCCGGGATGACCGTGGACCAGGTCCGGGCGTCGGGCCGAAAAGCGTTGGTGGGCAAGCGGCCCATGACCAAGGTGGGCCGCGCGGTCGAGAAGGGCGAGACGCAGGGCTTCATGAAGGTCGTGGTGGACGCCGAGACCGAGCAGATTCTGGGCGCGGCCATTCTCGGGGTCGGTGGCGACGAGGTCGTGCACGCCATCCTGGACATCATGTCGGCCAAGAAGCCCTACACCGTGATCTCCCGCACGATGCACATCCATCCCACGGTGAGCGAGTTGGTCCCGACCGTGCTGCAGGAACTTTCACCACTGGAATAGCCCGCGCTGCAGCCCGAGAACCAGCGACGCGACGGCCAGCGCCAGGAAAGTCGTTGGGAACGCGATGTTTTGAAATACGTGGGTGCGGACGTGGACGATGACCGCGCCGACGAAGAACAGCACGAGGCCGACCGCCGCGGCCATGCCGATGAGCGGGATCCCGAGAAGGCCGAGTAGAAGTCCCAGTGCCCCAGCGTCCTTCAGGGTAGCGAGCAGCGGGATCCGGGACTCGGCGACGCCCACCTCCGCGGAGTTCTTCAGAACGAACTCCGCCCGCGCGAGGTCGGCAATGGCAACTGCGGCGTTGGCGATGATCGTGGCGACGGTGACGACCACGTAGGCGGTAATCATGATCTTCCTCGGCTATCGCTCAGGGGGAGTTATCGATTCGGCGACTTCGTGATAGCGCTGCGACCAGTTCGGTAGGGCTGCGCCGGCGAGGTATGCCTCGAGCCGGTCAAGGAATGCGTGGGTTCCGGGAAGGAAACCGGTCGCGTTTCGGACACCCAACCCCCGATGACTGAGCCGCAGCAGCGTCCCGTCGCCGTCGGGGTGGAGTTCGTACCGGACCACCCTGGGTTCGGTGATGGCCTGGTGCCACTCGTGTTCGAAAACGTACGGCGGATCCCATACCCGGATGCGTCCGGTCATCCGCTTCTGCTGGGGCGGCACAGGCGGACCCGAGGGCACCATGTCGAACGTTCCACCTTCGTGGGTGTCGATGGTGGTCTCGCCGAACCATCGATTCCGTTGTGCCGGATCGATTATCGCCGACCAGACCGCTTCGATGGGATAGGGGAGACGACGCTCGAAGGTGAGAACCGCGCGGTCGCCCTCAATCGTGAGTCGACCCGTTGATTCCTGGGTCATCGTGGCTCCTCGCCGGACGGACCGTGGGTCGATCGCAGATGCCGCTCGAGGGCGTCGAGGTGGTCAGCCCAGTAGCGGCGGTACCGGGTTATCCACTCGTCGATCTCGACGAGTCCGTCGGCGCGCAACGCGTAGATCCTGCGTTGCGCGTCCGGGCGCACCTCGACCAGTCCGACTTCGCGCAGCACCCGCAGATGTCGCGAGACCGTGGGCTGAGTGAGGCCGGGCAGTGTCGCGAGCAATTCGCCCGCGCTGCGCTCGCCCTCGGCCAGTACGTCGAGCAGCGCGCGTCGGCTGGGTTCGGCTACCGCCTCGAAGACATCCATACCTCGAGTATTGCAACCCGTCTATATAGGCGCAACTACATATACGCCCCCGCCGCTCGGCGGTCGGGCTCTGCGCTGCACCAACAGAGTCTGTGCCGAGGTTCCGATGAACCCTTGCCGGTCGAAGATTTCGGCGGTGGTGACGCCGATCCCGTCCGGTCCGATCGACGCGCGGGCCCGCAATGCGAAATCGTCGCCGGTGGGGGACCGATGCAGGTGCACCACCGTGTCGGTGTTCATGAAGATGAACTTTTCCGGGTCCAGGGTGGCCCCGATGCCGTTGGCCGAGTCCACCGACAGCGCGAGCTTCTCCAGCGCTGTGGTCTCTTCGTTGTCGACGAGGTGCCCGGTCGGGCGCATCCAGAAGATCGCCGCCGACGGATCATCGGGCTGAGGCCGCCACTCGACGGTGCCCAGGTATCCGCTGAGCCTCCACCAGCTGGCCGGCAGGGGCTGTGCGGGTCCCTCGATGAGCGGCGGGAACCGGTCGGAGGCGACGTCGGCGGTGTCGCTGGTAGCCAACGCCCACGCGGTGACGCGGGCCACCGGTCGGGCGGAACTGTCGTCGTCCGCCGGTGTCATTTCGGCGGCCAGTAGTGAAATCCGCTTTCCCGGTCGCTCCGCCCAGGCCCGTACTCGCACCGGGCTCACCGGGATGGCGCCGAGGATATCCAGGCTCAGCCGGCTGATCCGCAACGGGGAATCTCCCAGTAGCTCTTCCACGGCCCTGGTTAGCAACGCCAGCGGTGGCGAGCCGTGCTGGATCTCGGGAGTCCAGTTGCTTCGCGTGCTGTCGGTGGACTCGAAAACCTCGAACTCGCCGTCGGCGGGCAGCCGACGGTAGTAGGAGTCACTCACGCAGCCGGCTCCGAACGGTCCACGCCGGTCTGCAGTACCGCGTCCTCGCCGCCCTCATTCGGGCGCTGCGGCCATCCCGGATACGGGGGCGGTGTGCCGCCGAACACCGGGCAGTGTGCGTGGTGCGCGCACCAGTCACACAGCCGCGACGGGTGCGGGCGGAAGTCGCCCGTCGCCCCGGCGGACTGAATCGCCCGCCAGATCGCCATCAGGGTCTTCTCGAAGCGCAGCAACTCATTCAGATCGGGGGAGTAGTCCAGCACCTGGCCGTCGGCCAGGTACAGCAGCCGCAGCCGGGCCGGCAGGACGCCGCGGGACCGGAACAGGGCCACCGCATAGAACTTCATCTGGAACATCGCCTTGAACTCGGCCAGCGCCCGCGCTTCCGGCGGCGCCTTGCCGGTCTTGTAGTCCACGACGCGCATCTCGCCGGTCGCGGCGACGTCGATACGGTCGACGAAACCGCGCAGCAGCGTGCCGTCGGCCAGTTCGACCTCCACCCGCTGTTCGCAACTCTGCGGGTCGAACCGGGTCGGGTCTTCCAGCCGGTAGTAGCCGGACAGCAGCTTGCGAGCGTCCTCGAGCAGTTCCGCCCGCACGGCCGGGTCGACATCGTCGGCAAGGTCGGGATGCCCGGCGATCACCCGGTCCCAGGCCGGGTCGATCAGCGTCATCGCGGTGTCCGGACCCCGCTCGACGGCCGGCAGCGCATAAAGCTGCTCGAGGGCCGCATGCACGACGGAGCCGCGCAGCTGCGCCGTCGACGGCGGCTCCGGAAGCCGGTCGATCGCCCGGAACCGGTAGAGCAGCGGGCACTGCTTGAAGTCGGCGGCCCGCGACGGTGACAGCGCCGGACGGCGCACACTCGGCGCAGTCGGCTCTTCGGTCATATCTGCAGCCTAGATTCCGGTGCCGACAACCCCGAGCACCCGCTGCGGCGCGTCTACTGGCAGGCTGAGCAGCTGTGTCTGCTACCGGTCCGTTCGCTGTGGGTGACCGGGTGCAGCTCACCGACCCCAAGGGCAGGCACTACACGATGGTGCTTAGCCCGGGCAGCGAATTCCACACCCACCGGGGTGCGATCGCCCACGACACCGTGATCGGGCTGCCCGAGGGCAGCGTGGTCAAGTCCAGCAACGGCGACCAGTTCCTGGTGTTGCGCCCGCTGCTGATCGACTATGTGATGTCGATGCCGCGCGGCGCCCAGGTGATCTACCCCAAGGACGCGGCGCAGATCGTGCACGAGGGCGACATCTTCCCGGGTGCGCGGGTTTTGGAGGCGGGCGCGGGCTCGGGTGCGCTGACGTGCTCGCTGCTGCGTGCCGTCGGGCCCTGCGGACGCGTCGTCTCCTACGAACTGCGCGACGACCACGCCGAGCACGCAGTGCGCAATGTCACCACGTTCTTCGGTGAGCGTCCCGAGAACTGGGATCTGGTCATGGCCGACGTCGCCGATTACACCGGCCCCGAGGTCGACCGGGTCGTGTTGGACATGCTGGCGCCGTGGGAGGTGCTGGAGACGATCGCAGGCGCCCTGGTGCCCGGCGGGGTGCTGATCGTCTACGTCGCCACGGTCACCCAGCTGTCGCGCACGGTCGAGGCGCTGCGCGAACAGCAGTGCTGGACCGAGCCGCGGGCCTGGGAGACCATGCAGCGGGGCTGGAACGTCGTCGGTCTGGCGGTGCGGCCACAGCACAACATGCGCGGGCACACCGCGTTCCTGATCTCGGCCCGTCGGCTGGCCCCTGGCGCCGTCACCCCGACGCCGTTGCGTCGTAAGCGCCTACCCGGCTAAGTGCTTATGCGTCGTCGCTGCGCCGCAGGGCGCGGCGGACCGACAGCAGCTCGACTTCCGGGCGCGCGGCCACCAGCCGCTCAGCGGCGTCGAGCACCTCGACGAGATGGCCGCGGTCGGCGGACACGACGGCCAGTCCGACACCGGCCCGCCGGTGCAGGTCAACCGAGCCGGTTTCGGCGGCCGACACGCTGAACCTGCGTTGGAGTTCGGTGACGATCGGCCGGACCAGGGAGCGCTTCT
>JAOPWF010000384.1 GCA_025965815.1 Mycobacterium sp. | reverse complement strand
TCGAGACAACCGACGAGATGCTCGACTCGCTGATCCGCACCAATCTCGCGGGTTCTTTCTACGTTCTGCGCGAAGCCGCACGTGTCATGCAACCCCGCCGCTCCGGGGCGATCGTCAACACCGCCTCCGAACTGGCCCTGATCGGCCAAGCCGGCTACGTCGCTTATACCGCGACCAAGGGAGCCATCCTCGCGATGACTCGCAGCGCGGCAGCCGAACTGTCGTCATGGGGCATCCGGGTGAACGCTGTCTGCCCCGGACCAACCAAGACACCAATGTTTCTCGCCGAGTTCGACGGCGCGGAAGACCCGGCGGCCGAATTCGCGGACAACGCCGCCAGCGTCGCCATGCAGCGCATCGCCGACCCCGCCGAAATCGCCGAAGCGGTGATGTTCCTGCTCTCCCATCGTGCCAGCTACATCACCGGCACCCATTTGACTGCTGACGGCGGCCGCACATCGTGTGTGTCCGCTGGATCCATCGGCGTATCAGGCCAGTAGACACCTTCCCAACCCGATAGAACCGGAGAGAACCTCGTGACTGAACCCGCGTCAACCCCCGGACCCGCGTCAACCCCCGAACCAGAATCCCGACTCGAACAGCTCGGCTATACCCAGGGATTGAAGAGGCGACTCAACATTCCCGAGGTTGTCGGGCTAGCCATGGCGGATGTGTCGCCCACCATGGCTGTCCTCTTTCTGTCTGCCGGGGTCTTCGTCGTCGGCGGAACCTTCTCTATCGGCGCCGGGCTCATTCTTTCCGTCGTCGTGATCCTTATTTCGCTGTGCCTCGCCGAACTTGCCGGGATGTTCCCAATCGCCGGCGGGATGTACTCACTCGTACGCCGGGTCCTACCAGGACCGTTCTCGTGGATCACGATGTTCAACTACCTCATCCAGGGAATCGTGATTCCCGCCAGCATCGCCCTGGGAATGGTCGGGTTCCTCCGGGATCTCTTTCCCGGTCTCGGCTTGCCCGACACGGTGATAGCCATCGTGCTGCTGGCACTTGCCACCGCACTCGCGCTCACCAAGGTCGAGATCGGAGCCTGGGCTACGGCTGCGATGGTGATCGTCGAGTGCCTCGTGCTGGGCATCGTCACGGTGGCAGCGCTCATTCATCCGCACCAGCCGCTGTCGGAGGTGACCTTCCACCCGGTTGTCCTCACGGGCGGTGAGTTGACGGCTGTGAGCTTCGCCGTGATGCTGGCGACATTGGCTCCTGCGTTCAACGTCATCAACGGCTACGACGCGGCGCTCGGATTCGCGGAGGAACTCAAAGGTGGCGAGAAGAAGATCGCCAAGGCGGTCATCATTTCAGCGGTCCTGGCCTGCGTGCTGATCATGGTGCCGCTCATCTCGGCGGTAGTCGCCGCCCCCGACCTCAAGGAGTTCTTCAACGCTCCCGCCCCGGTCATCTACTCCATCGAGGCGTCCCTGGGATCCAAAGCGAGAGTCATCACCGACATCGGGGTCACCGTCGCACTGTTCAATGCGATGCTTTCGCTGCTGATGTACTTCGGGCGCGGTGTCTACACCACCGGACGCGACGGCGCCTGGCCGCCATCGGTCAATCGTGTCCTCGCCCGGCTCAACAGGTTCCGGGCTCCTGGCGCCGGAATAATCGTGCTCGCTGTTCCTGCTGCGGTCTTGGTCTTCACATCGGCTCTGGACTTCTTGATCATCTTCGCGGGCACCGTCATCGCAGCCGTGTACCTCTGCATCGGCATGGCCGCCCTCTGGAGCCGCCGCAGCCTGCCCAACGAGCCTCGCCCCTACAAGATGCCCTTGTGGCCACTCCCACCCTTGGCCGTCATCGCCTTCACCGGCATCGCACTGGCGACCCAGGAGACGAAGTACCTCATCGCCGAGGTAGTCCTCATTGGTCTGGCACTGGCCGCCTGGGCAGGCTCAAAGAAGTGGTCGCCAAGGCCGACGGAACCCGGGGCCGTTGAAAGCGCGTCGGTTTCAGGTCTCGACACGGCGCCCGGGACCCCGTAGACCCACCAGCCCCGGTCGGAAGGTCCGGCAGCAGACCGGCGACCGGGGCCGTTCGGCGCTACGCCGGGACCGGCGGTCACGCCCGCTCGAAGCGAAACCGGTTGGCAGAACAGGAATTACCATGACAGACGACTCAGTTCCGAACGTCTTTCAACAGATGACCTGGAAAGAGATTGCGGCCGCCGCACGGGCGGAAACGCCCATAGTTATTCCGATCGGTGCCACCGAGCAGCACGGGCGCCACCTACCCGTGTGATCCAGCGCAGAAGTGGTTTGAATCTTTCTGATCCGAACACCCCTGCAGGCGTGGCTGTTTCTCAATCGTCAGGGAATCGATCGCGCAATGCGCCGAGCAGTCGGCGCACTTCCGCAGCACGCTCCCGCAGTCGTAGCAGCGGCGCGGGGGGTGTGTCGGCGCCGGGGCCGCGCTCACGCCGGCGCAGCCAGCGACGTTCGGCGGCTTCGGCGAGCTCGTCCAGCTCGGCGATCTCACTTTGCAGGATTTCGTCGAACAGCCGCGCTTGTGCCACGTCAGCGGCCTGAACCGGGCGTGCCCACGGGTTGGCCGCCGGCGATACGCGAAGCGCATTGCGCGTGTCGGGCAGCGCAAGAGGTGCAAACGCTCGCGTCGCCGGGCGCTCGCGCGAACTGTGGATGGGAAGACCGCCGTAGTGCCACGGCAGCGCCTCAACTCCGAGGCCGGCATCTTCTGAAGTTGTCGACACCTCGAAAGTATTTCCGATGATCACGCTTTTCAGCGACCCCACAGGTTCACCCGCAGCTCGCAACCTCGACCGTTTCGCGTCACCATTTGTTCATCACGGACGTGGGACGTTGGCGGGTCATCATCGCCACCGACCGCACCAACGTCGCGACCGCGACCCCGCTGTTCGACGACACCCCGACCGTCTCAGCCTTGCCCCGGCGCCTCACCAGCTCATTATCACCGCCGGCGGCGGCGCACGTCCGCCTCGGAGGGCGAGAGCGTCGTAACTGTGCGCCACCGCATTCCGCTCATCACGATCCGAATATGTGCACGGCACCAGAGGTGGCGCAATTGCATCGTGGCGGCGGTTTTCCGCTGGTGAGCACGCGCTGGCGGCGGCGCAATCACACCCCACCCGAGCCTGGCGACCTTCGCCGGGAACGCCGCGCAATGCCCGCATTTACCGTAAGTCCGTGCCCGACGCCGAACCGACGCCGCTGCAGCGTCCGCGCGCCGACAACGCGCGGCAGGTCGCCGACGTGCTGCGCCACCAGATCCACCGCGGGGCTTACGACGAGGGCCTGCCGGCCGAGCCGGACCTGGCCGCGGAGTTCTTCGTCTCGCGCAACACCATCCGGGAGGCGCTCGCAGCGCTCAAGCACGAAGGCCTCATCGACCGCGGGCCCAAGGTCGGCACCCATGTCACGCGCCGCAAATTCGACCACGGACTCAACACACTGCTCGGCCTCAACGAGACCTTCAAGGACTACGGCGAAGTCCGCAACGAGGTGCGGGCCGCCCTGCACATGCCGGCCCCGCCTTCAGTGGCACGCCGGCTGCAGGTCGAACCCGGACAGCAGGTGGTGTTCGTCGAACGGCTGCGCTACCTCGGCGAGCTGCCCCTGAGCCTCGACCTGACCTACCTGGCGCCCGACATCGGCAGCGCGGTGCTGGGCCAACCGCTGGAGACCAACGACGTCTTCGCATTGATCGAATTGGTCAGCGAGCAGCGGCTCGGCACCGCCACCCTGGCGGTGGAGGCGATTCCGGCGGATGCCCACTCCGCGGCCACCCTGCAGGTTCCCGACGGGGCGGCACTGCTGATGCTGGAACGACTGACTCGTCTCGACGACGGGCGTCCCGTCGACCTCGAGTACATCCGGATGCGCGGCGATCGAATCACTTTGCGCGGCAACCTAATAAGGAGCTTACCATGACACTGGTGAACCACCGCGCCGACGTCCCGGTGACCATCGACGAATCGCTGTGCATCGACGGCTGCACACTGTGTGTCGACGTCTGCCCGCTGGACTCGCTGGCGATCAACCCGGAGAACGGCAAGGCCTACATGCACGTCGACGAATGCTGGTACTGCGGGCCGTGTGCGGTGCGCTGCCCCACCGGCGCCGTCACCGTCAACATGCCCTATCTCATCCGCTGAAACCCACTGCAGCAGGGAATCTCATGAACAGACTCGTCTACCGACTCGCCGCAGTCGCCGCCGCACTCCTCCTCGCCGTGTCGGGGTGCTCGCTGGACAGCGCCACCAGCTCCGCAGATGTCGTCAATGTCGTCATCGGCTA
>JAOPWF010000381.1 GCA_025965815.1 Mycobacterium sp. | reverse complement strand
CGATGGCCAGCGCGATGCCGAACATCGACACCGTGGAAGTGACGAACACCGACATCGTGGTGTAGGTCGACAGCAGATAGACGAGTCCCATGGTGACCGCCACCGTGCAGATGCCCAACGCGAGTGGCATCGCGGCCGCGGCCAGCGAGCCGAACACCGCGAGCAGGACGATCAGGATGATCGGCAGGTTCCACTGCTCGGCCTTGGCGATGTCGTGCTTGGTGTTCGCTTGCGCGGCATCGGCCAGCGCGCCCTGTCCGATGACGTAGAGACGGACCCTGCCGTTCCCGATCTGCCCGGGCCGGTCGCCGTTGACGCCCACCTTCTGCCGCAGATGTTTGGCGATGTCGGTCGCGCCGGTGTTGTCGAAGCCCAGCTGCAGAGCGATCACGTACGGGCGGTCGGGCTGCGGCGGCGGTTGCTGCGGGTTGGGTATCACCTTGACGCTCGGGACCTCGGCCGCGACTTGTTCGAGTTGCGCGATGGCTGCGTTCATATCGTCGAACGAAGCGTCCGCCCGCGGCGCGGCCACCAGCGCCAAGGGTGATGCACCCTGATCGGGAAAATGGTCCTGAAGTTCCTTCTGCACGTGCAACGACTGCGAACCCGCGACCTCGAAGCCACCTCCAGTGAGGTGATCAGACTGATTCATGCTGAGGTAGATCGCGGGCACCAGGAGGAGCAGCCAAACCGTGAAGACGGCCCAGCGGAATCTGCGCAGGTTGCTGCTCAAGCGCATCATGAAGTGCTGGATATCAACTCCCCGCTTTCTCCCCGGCGTGGCGTCATGAGCGTACAACAGCGGCCGGTAAGGTTACTTATTCCTGCCAGTGCCGTGACCTGCGGGTAGCCCACTCGTGACCTGCACCGCGTAGCGCGGTGACGGATCTGACAAAGGCGCCTCGACCTGCGGGTTTGGTCAGCGAATTGGCGGGGGTCGCTTCGGGGATGGCAAGATGTCGGTGGCCGTTTCCGCTCGGGGGAACCACTTGCCGCCCATCGCAGCTGTCTGCCGGGCCGGTAGATGTTTGTAATCCGTAAGGAGTAACCCATGAAAACGACCTCGAAGGCTGTCCGCCGCAGCGTGTGTGGCGTGTTCGCTGCCACCGCCCTAGGCGGCGCCGCAGCGGCGGTCATCGTCGTTCCGTCGGCCACCGCCGCCTCGGATCCCTGCGCCGCCAGCGAGATCGCGAAGACCGTCGGCACGGTCGCCACCAACACCGGGAGCTACCTGGATTCGCATCCGGAGACGAACACGGCGCTGACGACCATCTCGCAACAGCAGGCCGGTCCGCAGTCGCTCGCCGCGCTCAAGACATACTTCGACGCCAACCCCCAGGTCGGCAAGGACATGCAGGCGATCCAGCAGCCGCTGACGGGCCTGGCCGGTCGGTGCAAGCTGCCGATCACCATCCCGCAGGTGCTCGGCCTGATGCAGGGCGCGCAGTCCCAGGGCGGTTTGCCGGGCGGACTGCCAGGTGCCGCGAATTTGCCGGGAGGCCTGCCGGCGGCGCAGGCGGTGGGCGCACCGGCGGCCGCGGTGCCCGCGCAGTCAGCCCCCGCTGCGGCCATAGCGCCCGGTACCGGGCCGCTTCCCGGCCCCGCGGCGGCGACGACGAGGTAGTTCCCACGGCCCACACGGCGCGTCACAGCGACTTCTGACCTGCGGTTTCCTAGTTTCTCACCACTGGTTAACCGCAAGGCAAGAAAGTCGCGTCCGATTCTGCTTAGCTTTGCGGAGTCGATAACCACCACTGGTTACGACCTCTCACCATCCGATGAAGGAGCTTGTCCATGTTGCTCTCTGCCCGTACCGCGCGGCGCGTGGTTGCCGGCGCGGTCGGTACTGGCGCGTTTGCCGGTGCGATGCTCTTTGGTGCCATCCCCTCAGCGCTCGCCAACGAGGACCCGGCACTCAACCCGCCGAACTGCACCGCGGGCGACTTGGCACAGGTCGCGTCCGGTGTTTCCGCGGGGACGTCGGTGTATCTGTTCACCCACCCTGATGTGAACTACTTCTTCACCAGCCTCGAGGGCCTCCCCCGCGAAGAGGTCCGTACCCAGGTGAAGGACTACATGGCCGCCAATCCGGTGGTCCAGGCCGACCTCTCCGGTGTTCGGCAGCCGCTGGTTGACCTGAAGGCCCGTTGCGGTTCGGCACCCGCTCCGGCCATTCCTTAGTCTGCGGTGCGGTTAGGGCAGGACCTGTCCGCGCAGGAGAGCGCGGGTCGCATGGTGTTGATGGTCGATGACGACCCGGATGTCCGAACCTCCGTCGCCCGCGGATTGCGGCATTCGGGGTTCGACGTCCGGGTCGCGGCAACCGGTAAGGAAGCGCTGCGGCTCCTGTCCAACGAAACACACGACGCGCTGGTACTGGACGTTCAGATGCCGGAGCTCGACGGTGTGGCGGTCGTGACGGCGCTGCGTGCGCTGGGCAATGACATCCCGATCTGTGTGCTGTCGGCGCGGGACACGGTCAACGACCGGATCGCCGGACTCGAAGCCGGGGCCGACGATTATCTGACCAAGCCGTTCGACCTGGGCGAGCTGGTCGCCCGGCTGCATGCGTTGCTGCGCCGGTCGACACACTCCGACGAGTCGTCGGACTCGATGACGGTCGGCCCGTTGACCATTGACACGGCCCGCCGGCTGGTGTTCGTCGACGGCGAGCGCATCGAACTGACCAAGCGCGAATTCGACCTGCTGGCGGTGCTGGCGGAGAACGCCGGCGTGGTCCTGTCCCGGCAGCGGCTTCTCGAACTGGTCTGGGGCTACGACTTCGACGTGGACACCAACGTCGCCGACGTGTTCATCAGTTACCTGCGACGCAAGCTCGAACGCGACGGCTTACCGCGGGTCATCCACACTGTCCGCGGGATCGGATACGTGCTCAGAGCCGAGCCGTGACGGCTTCGGGTAAATCGGAGCCCGAGGAGACCGGGCGACGGGCTCGGCGGTGGCTGCGCTATTCCAGCTCGCTGCGCACCCGGGTGGCGGTCGCCGCCGCGCTGGCGGCCGCGTCGGTCGTCGCGGTGCTTGGCATCCTGACCTCATTCGCGTTGGCCAACAACGATATTGCGCAGGTGGACCGCAGGCTCGACTCCATCGTCGACGCGAGCATGTATCCCGACCAACTGCAGGATCCCCGGCGCGGAGTGCTGTCGACGGGGCGGTCCCGCTCCACCGGACAGGTGGTGTTCCAACGCGGATTCCAGCTGCCGCCGCTGCAACCCGGCACCCAGACGGTCACCGTCAACGGCGTGGACTACCGGGTGCGCACCATCGCGGTGGACCAGGAGGGCGGGGTGCTGGTGTCGATCGGCATCCGCGCGGACAGCCTGCTGCTCAGTCGCGCCCGCATTCCACTGTACGTGTTGGTCGGGGTGATCGCGGTGGGGATCGCGGGTGGCCTTGGCTGGCTGCTGGCCGGCCCGGCGATCCGACCGCTGCGCAAGTTGACTCAGCAGACCATGCAGTTGGGGCAGAGCACCGAGCAGATGCCCGCCGTGCGCGGTGTCCGGGAGGCCGAAGAACTGTCCGACGCGATGGCCGGGATGCTGCGCAGGCTGGCGGCCGCGCAGCGCGCCACCACCAACTCGCTGAAGGCCGCCCAGGACTTCGCGGCCAACGCCGCCCACGAGTTGCGTACCCCGCTCACTGCCATGCGCGCCGATCTGGACACGCTGCGCATCCACGACCTGCCACCCGAGGAGCGGGCCGAGGTGGTGCAGGACCTGTCCCGGGCACAGCGACGGGTGGAGGCGATCATCACCGCGTTGGGGCAGCTGGCGTCGGGCCAGTTGGCCCAGGCCGAGGACCGCGAGGTCATCGATGTGGCGGAGATGCTGGACCGGGTGGCGCGGGAGAACATGCGGCCGGGCAGCGCGGTGGAGATCGTCGTGGAGGCCGACGACGCGGGCACCATCTGGGGCTGGCCCGGCGGTCTGCGGCTGGCCGTGGACAACCTGGTGCGCAACGCGATCACACACGGCGAGGCGAGCCACATCGTGCTGACCGCACACCGTCACGGCCACCTGATGACGATCGTCGTCGACGACAACGGTCGCGGTCTGCCCGCCGACGAGCACCGCAATGTGCTGGGCCGCTTCGCTCGCGGTAGCACCGCCGCGCCGGGCGGATCGGGACTGGGCCTGGCGCTGGTCGCGCAGCAGGCCACACTGCACGGCGGTCGCATCGATCTCGCCGACGGTCCGCTCGGCGGGTTGCGTGCGACGTTGACCGTGTCGACTTCGCCTGAGTCGGAATCGGATTCGGATTCGTCGCAGCAGAGCCCGCAGTAGCGGTGGGTCAGCGGGACGCGCGGGTCGTCACTGCCGCCGCTGCACGCCAGCCCAGCAGCAGAATCGCGGTCACCACCGACGCCACCACGATGAAGCTCACCGCCACACCTTGAGAACTGGTCTTACGCAACAACATTCCGGTCACGACGGTGCACGCCCAGACGATCACGCCGGTGGGAGCGATCGCGGTAGGCCGCCGCCAGCCGCGGGCCAGCAGCCAGCCGACCGCAGTGCCGGTGAGAAACGGCCACGCGGTTTCGGCCACGCCGTTGACGGTGATCCCTTCGGAGTGGCTGCGGCGACCGATCGCGCAGAACACCAGCACACAGACGATGTCGAGGGCCAGGGACGGCCAGACTGAGCGGGAACGCACGCCGTCATCCCGTCTTGTAGGTCATGATTTCGAGCACCAGTGGGCTACGTCGGTTTCGTCGCGGGCGGCGAATCCGGGTTGTAGCGGGCAGGTGCGGCGCCGGGCCGATCTTGTGGTTGGTGCGACCGTCCCGACGATGCGTGTCCAGTGCGACAAGTTGTCACCGGACAGGGTGCGCAGTGTCTTGTCACCGGCCAAGACCCCCAGCGATGTCAGCGTCACCACCTGTGACAGCAGATTGGTCAACAAAGACGTCGTCTGCCCGGTGTCAGGGATGTCGAGCAGGACGCGACTGTGAGTGCAGCGATCGCGCTGAACACCGCAACGGTTGTGCGGACACCGGGCTGCATTCGCCGATCCAACCACAGTGCAGGGCTTAGGGATCGGGTTCATGGCGAGCTTCCGGATCGGGACTGAACATCGGTGGTCCCTCAACCTCGTCGGCACCGGCGTGCGCCTCGCCGCCGTTCTCGGTTGCGTCCGGATCGATGTCTTTCTCGGTGCGGAACATGAAGAAGAACACCACCCAGCCGATCGCCGCGATGAAGATCCAGCTGACCAGCCGGTAGATCAGCATGGCGGAGATGGCGGCGGGCAGCGTCATTCCGCTCGACACCAGGCCGGGCACCAGAACGGCCTCGACGACGAGCAGTCCGCCGGGCATCAGCGGTATGGAGCCGACCGCTCGCGCGGCGGCGTAGGCGACGGTCAGGCCGGCCAGTGACGGGTGGCCCCCGGTGGCGTACGCCGCGAAGAGCAGGCACGCCACGTCGGCGATCCAGTTGAACAGCGACCAACCGAATGCGACGCCGAGCTCCCGGCGGCTCAGGCTCACCGACTCCAGTTGTTCGAGCATCTCGCGCCACTTGTCCAGGCCGGTGTCGGCGGGCTTGCCGCGCAGCGAGTTGAACCACGACAGCAGGCGGACTCCGATGCCGTCGATCAACTCCGGACGCGTCGCGACCGCCTGCGCGAGCAGCAGCAGCGCGACGAAACCGCCCAGCGTGAAGATCAGCGAAAACGGGTTGTTCTTCGCGCCCAGCAGGAATGCGCCGCCCAGGCCGAGCAGCGCCAGTCCGACCACCTGCAGTGCGCCCGACATCACCAGCTGCCAGGAGGCCACCACCGGCGACGCGCCCCAAATCCGTTGTTGGCGATAGACAAACGTGGCGGAGAGCACCGGACCGCCGGGCATCGTGGTGCTCAGCGCGTTGCCCGCATAGAACGCCGCTTCCGAGCGCCACTGCTTGACGTGCACGCCCGCCGATTTCAGCAGGGTGCGCTGGATCTGGGCGAAGCTGTGCATCGATGCCAACGCGGCCACGGCCGCGGCCAGCACCCACCACCAGTTAGCGGAGTACAGACTGCGCCACGCCTTTGCCAGTTGGTCCCACACCAGGGTCGCCTCGACGGCCAGCACGATGACGGCGACACCGAGAATCGCCCACCGGAGCCACCAGTATTTGCCCCGTGAGGGTCCCTCCTGGCTCGCCCTTCCCGGCCGGGCGGCGCTGGCCCTCGCGTCTTGGGACACGTGATACAGGGTAGCCGCGTGGATCGCAACGCCCGGACTGCTCGCGCGGGGCACGCCGAACTGTGACCCAGACGCTCCCACTCGTTCACGCTGCGGTGACGGATGCGGCGGTTACGCTACCCGCATGCCAGCGGGCCCCTCAGTCGATGATCTAGCGGTCCATCCCCTCGTTCGCAAAGGGGCAGCATGGTCCTGGCGGCTGCTGGTCATCCTCGCAGCGGTGCTGGCGGTGCTCTGGATGGTCAAGCACCTCCAGCTCATCGTCGTGCCGGTGGCGCTGGCGTTGATGATCGCCGCGTTGCTAGTGCCGGCGGTGGACTTCCTGGACCGTCGCGGCGCCCCGCGCAGCGGAGCGGTCGCGCTGGTGCTCCTCAGTGGGATCGCGCTGGTCGGCGGCATCCTGACATTCGTCGTCAGCCAGTTCATCACCGGCCTGCCGGGACTGGTCGAGCAGGTCACCCAGAGCATCGATACCACCCGCAGGTGGCTGGTCGAAGGGCCCGCGCACCTGAGTAAGGCGCAGATCGACAATGCCGGCACCGCTGCCACCGAGGCGCTGCGCAACAATCAGGCCAAACTGACCAGCGGGGCGTTGTCCACGGCAACCACCATCACCGAGATCGTCACCGGTGCATTCGTGGTGCTGTTCACGCTTATCTTTTTCCTGCACGGCGGCCGCAACATCTGGCAGTTCGTCACCAAGGTCTTCCCGTCCAACGTTCGGGACCGGGTCCGCGAGGCCGGCCGCGCGGGCTTCCACTCGCTGATCGGCTATGTCCGGGCGACATTCCTTGTCGCGCTGGTGGACGCCGTCGGTATCGGCACGGGCCTGGCGATCATGGGGGTACCGCTAGCGCTGCCATTGGCATCGCTGGTGTTCCTCGGCGCGTTTATCCCGCTGGTCGGCGCCGTGATCACCGGGTTCTTGGCGGTGATTGTCGCGCTGATCGCAAAAGGCATTGTCTATGCCCTGATCACGCTTGGGCTGATCATCGCGGTCCAGCAGCTCGAGGCGCATGTCCTGCAGCCGCTGGTCATGGGTCGTGCGGTGTCGATCCATCCCCTGGCGATCGTGCTGGCCATCTCCACCGGCGGCGTGCTGTCGGGCATTGTCGGCGCGCTGCTCGCGGTGCCGACCCTCGCGTTCCTCAACAGCGCGATCCGGGTGCTGCTGGCCCGCGACCCGGAGGCCGAGCAGGAGACTCAGGAAGCCGAAGGCGGACCGGTCATCGCGGCGGAGGCCGACGAACTCGAACCCCGGAAAGCGGAGGCGAAGGACTAGATCCGGCCCTCACGCCGGAGCAGGTCCTGGGCGCTGACGCCACCGCCGCGGCGGCGCTTCTCGTCTTCCGCGGCCTTCAGCTTCTCCGTCGCATCCGGATCGCTCGGCTTTCCGCCCTCGGGGGCGGCCGGTCGCTCTTGGCCAGCGGGACGCTCGGGGCCGGCTGGCCGCTGCCGTCGCCTGGGGGGACGCTGTACCGGGATCGCCGTCGTCTCTTCGGCACCTGGACCGGCTGCACCGGAAGGCGGCCGCTGCTGCGGAATCGCGCGGGTGGCGTCCGCCGACGGCTGCGGGTGCGGCGGCGGTGCCGGGTTGGCCGTGTTCGTGCCACGCAGTTCGCCGAGCCACGACTCGATCTCGCGGTCTTCGCGGGGTACCTGCGGCTGCGGCGGGCGCGGGGTGCGCTGTGTCGCGGCCGTCGCATTGTTCACCGCATTCTTCACGGCGTTCTTGGCCACCGAGATCCGCGTGGTCGGCGGCTCGGTCGGCGCGGCGCCGCGAGGCGCCGGCATCCGCGTGGTGCCCGCGACCGACGGGGTGTTCCGTGGCGGTGGCCGTCGGCCCGGCTCGGCGCGGGTAGCGGCGCCCGGACGTGGCGAGCCTTCGACCGCGGGATGGGTCGGATCGTGTGGTGGTGGCGGCTTGATCGGCGCGCCTGCACCGACGAGGGCCACTTCTTCCTTGCGCACCGCGGGACGTTTGCGCTCGTCGGGCAGATCGACCTCGCCGAGCCCAATGCGGTTTTGCAGCCGCTTCATCCACCGCGGCGCCCACCAGCAGTCGTCTCCGAGCATCTTCATGGTCGCCGGCACCAGGAACATCCGAACGAT
>JAOPWF010000349.1 GCA_025965815.1 Mycobacterium sp. | reverse complement strand
GCCGACCAGTCGGTGCGTTACGCGTCGGGGCGGATGGTCGCGGCGATGAGCGCTGCCTATGCCGGGGAGGGCAAGACCGACGCCAAGGACGCCTACGTCATTGCCGAGACCGCTCGCTTGCGCCGGGATCTGTCGGTCATCGACACCGGTACCGATCTCGTTCGCAAACTCGGGGTGCTGACCGGGCACCGAGCGGATCTGATCGCCGACCGAGTGCGCATGATCAACCGGCTGCGCGACCTGATGACCAGTGTGTTTCCTAGTCTGGAGCGGACCTTCGACTACTCCTCGCACAAAGGAGCATTGGTGCTACTCACCGGCTATGCCACCCCCGACCGGATCCGCCGCATCGGACAGACCCGCCTGACTGGCTGGCTGCGGAACCGCAACGTGCGCGGCTCGGCCGACGTGGCCGCCCGCGCCACCGCTGCAGCCAGGACACAAACGGTGGTGCTGCCCGGACAGGATCTGGTGGCGAGCATCATCACCGAGCTGGCCAACGCCATCCTGGCCCTCGACGACCGACTCAAAGCCCTCGATGCCCAGATCGAAGTGACGTTCGCTGAACACCCGCACGCGGCGATCATCCAGTCAATGCCCGGCTTCGGCCCCTTCCTCGGAGCCTCGCTGTTGGTCGGCGCCAATGACTTACGCGCATTCCCCAGCGCCGGACACCTCGCCGCTGCAGCCGGACTCGTGCCCGTCCCCAACGACTCCGGCCGGCGCACCGGCAATCTGCACCGCCCATTGCGCTACAGCCGGCCACTACGACACGTGTTCTACCTGTCTGCCCAGACCAGCATGATGCGCGCCGGGCCCAACCGCGACTACTACCTCAAAAAGCGTGTTCAAGGCGCCACCCACAGCCAAGCCGTCATCTCCCTTGCCCGCCGCCGCATCGACGTCCTGTGGGCACTGCTGCGCGAGAACCGAACTTGGACCGCGGCACCGCCACCACTCGCTCAAGCGGCTTGACAACACCATTGAGATTCCCAGTGCCCAGGTACTGCCCGGTCATCAGCTTCGGCGGGGCGGTCGCTGATGTTGACCATGTCTCTTATCTGCCCACGGCCGTCAGTTTCGGCGCGGCCCTGATGTTTTCGTCGTGTCCTCCCGGTGCGCAGCGCCGCCTTGACCTGCTGGGCCAGCTCCCCACGGGGTTGGACGTACATGGCCTGATAGATCGTTTCGTGTGACACCCACATCTCCGGATCTTCGGGGAAGTCCTGACGCAGCCGGCCCGCGATCTGCTCGGGACTGTTCCGCTTCTTCAAGCGTCGCAGAACCTCAGCCAGCAGGGCGAGGTTGGTGTCGAGCTTGCGTGGCTTAGGACGCGCGGCGTGCACATCGGCAACGTCCTGACCCACCCGCGCCCGATAACCCGACCCGGTCGCACCCCGGCGGGTCTCTCGGCTGATCGTGGCGCGGTGACGCCCCAACAGCCCCGCGGCCCGCGCCGGTAGGCACCCCGCTTCCAGCAGGTTCTCTAATCGGCAGCGTTCGACAAACGACATCGACCGCGACGGCGCAGAGTCGAGCGCGTGATCAACACAGACAAGCGTTCTCGGCACGAAGTCAGATCTCGGCACGTAGCCAGCTTGTGCGACCCAAGCGCCGTGCGGTGTGTTCCGACACACCAGCGATCTGCGCGGCCTGCGCTGGCGCATACCCCGACCGCACCGACTTCCAGAACGCGTCCCGAACCACTCGCGGATAGCGCAGACCGTAATGCTTGGCATCCGTCTGCCAACCCCTATCCCGGGCCCACCGACGACCCGTGGCGCCCGAGACTCCGACCACCGTGCCCGCCGCTGTCGGCGACACCCCCGACCGCACCGCCTCCCAGAACTGCTCGCGCACCGACTCCGGCAACCGGACCCGACCAGACCTACGAAAACCTGTCTGAAACCCCATCAAGCAACACCCTTCGAACCAACCAGGTGTTGCAGCGATCACTTGAGCTCAAGCCGTAATAGGGCAGCGCTTTGCGCACCGTCACAGCGGGACGGCGGTGCACACTTCGTCACTCATCCACAGTCGGCGGTTTGCGACTACCGCGGCAGGGTTCGGGCCATCGACGATCGGCGCCATGAATGCGCAGCTCGAATACCTGCTCGACGCCCAGAAGGGGGTCGCCACCAGCGGCCAGATTCTCAGTTGCCTGTCACGATGGGCATTCGAGAAAGAGCTGCAGTCCGGCTCGCTGGAAAGGATCTGCTCGCGGGGAAGCGGGAGGTGCTAGGTTCCGGGGCCGATGTTGCGGGCGGGCCGGGTCCGTATTTCATGCACATAATCGGCTGGGGCGCCGGCGATCTCGGCGGCGTCGGCCATCACCCCCAGGTAGCGGGCCGACGGCAGGCCGCCCTCCCAGGCGTCCAGGACATACAGCCAGGCCAGCACGGGATCCGTTGTGGTGTCCGAGGTTTCGCGGTCGACGCGGCAGCGAATCTTCTTGTGAATACCCAGTTCGGACCCCTCCCACCGGTCCAGGGTGAGCTCGTCGGCGGGTGTCATGTCGTAGAGCACGACGAACACCTTCGACAACGGCTCCTCCACGACGGTGGCCAGTGCGCCTTCCCAGCCGATGTCCTCGCCGCCGAAGGTCAGCCGCCAGCCGTGCAACCAGCCCGTTCCGGCCATCGGGGAGTGCGGCGCCCGGAGCAGCATCTGCTCGGGATGCATGTTCGACCCGTAGGCGGCGTAGATCGGCACGGGAGAAAGCCTAGAGGGTGAGCAGCCTGATGCGCGGGCAACCGATACGTTGGCCGATTTGTTGACTAAGTTTGAGCCGTGGCAACCCGCATCGTGATTATCGGCGGCGGACCGGCCGGCTACGAGGCGGCGCTGGTGGCGGCCGGCCGTCCAGGGGTTGCCGAGGTCACCGTCATCGACTCGGACGGCATCGGCGGGGCCTGCGTCCTGTGGGACTGTGTCCCGTCCAAGACGTTCATCGCCTCCACCGGCGTGCGCACCGAGCTGCGCCGCGCGCCCGAACTGGGGTTCGACATCGAAGTCGAAGACGCCAAAATTTCGCTGCGGCAGATCCACGAGCGGGTCAAGTCGCTTGCCACCGCGCAGTCCGCCGACATCGCCCAGCGGCTGCGCAGCGAGGGTGTGAAGCTCATCGCCGGCCGGGGCGAGCTGGTCGACGACGTCCCCGGCATGGCGAGCCACCGCATCAAGGTCACGACACCCGACGGCGCCACCGACGTGCTTCAGGCCGACGTGGTGCTCGTCGCGACCGGCGCCAGCCCACGGGTGCTGCCCTCGGCCGTGCCGGACGGCGAACGCATCCTGAACTGGCGGCAGCTCTATGACCTGGAGGATCTGCCCGATCAACTCATCGTCGTGGGGTCGGGGGTCACCGGCGCCGAGTTCGTCAACGCCTACACCGAGTTGGGTGTCACCGTCACGGTGGTGGCCAGCCGCGACCAGATCCTGCCGCACGAGGACAGCGACGCGGCGGCCGTGCTGGAGGACGCCTTCGCCGAGCGCGGCGTCACCCTGGTCAAGAACGCCCGCGCCGAGTTGGTCAGCCGCAGCGCCGACGGTGTGCTGGTCAAGATGACCGACGGCCGCACCGTCGAGGGCAGCCACGCTCTGATGACGGTCGGGTCGGTGCCCAACACCGGCGGCTTGGGCCTGGAGCGGGTCGGCATCGAACTGGGCAACGGCAACTACCTGACCGTCGACCGGGTGTCGCGGACCTCGGTGGCCGGCATCTACGCCGCAGGCGACTGCACCGGCCTGCTTCCGCTGGCCTCGGTGGCCGCTATGCAGGGCCGCATCGCGATGTATCACGCCCTGGGCGAGGGTGTCAGCCCCATCCGGCTGCGCACGGTCGCCGCGGCGGTGTTCACCCGGCCCGAAATCGCGGCCGTCGGCGTGCCGCAGTCGGCGATCGACAGCGGCGCGGTGCCTGCGCGAACGCTGATGCTGCCGCTCAACACCAACGCGCGGGCCAAGATGTCCGGGCTGCGCCGCGGCTTCGTCAAGCTCTTCTGCCGCCCCGCCACCGGCGTCGTGATCGGTGGCGTTGTGGTGGCGCCGATCGCATCCGAGCTCATCCTGCCGATCGCGTTGGCGGTGCAGAACCGCATCTCGGTCACCGACCTGGCGCAGACGCTGTCGGTCTACCCGTCGCTGTCCGGATCGATCACCGAGGCCGCCCGCCAGCTGATGGCGCACGATGATCTGGACTAATTCCACGTAACCTAGGGACGTGAGCGTCGTACCGACGAGTAACAAGAGGAGTCCCAGGCGTGAATGACCCGATCCCCGCACCGGGCAAGGGGCAGACGTTCTTAGGTCCCGGCCAGCGGGCGACAGCCTGGGAGCGGCTGGGATCCGAGCAGTTCGACGTCGTCGTCATCGGCGGTGGCGTGGTCGGCGCCGGCTCCGCCCTGGACGCCGCCACCCGGGGGCTCAAGGTGGCCCTCGTCGAGGCCCGCGACTTCGCCTCCGGCACCTCGAGCCGTTCGTCGAAGATGTTCCACGGCGGCCTGCGCTACCTCGAACAACTCGAGTTCGGCCTGGTGCGCGAGGCGCTGCACGAGCGCGAACTGTCGCTGACCACGCTGGCGCCGCACCTCGTCAAACCGCTGCCCTTCCTCTTCCCGCTGACCAAGCGCTGGTGGGAGCGGCCCTACGTCGCCGCGGGCATCTTCCTCTACGACCAGCTGGGCGGCTCCAAATCCGTTCCGCCGCAGAAGCATCTGACCCGCGCGGGCGCACTGCGGATGTCCCCGGGCCTCAAGCGCAGCTCGCTGAT
>JAOPWF010000343.1 GCA_025965815.1 Mycobacterium sp. | reverse complement strand
GGTGACACGAGAACCTTTCCGAACGTCGCGACCGCGTCATGCGCGAGCGCGGATGTCCGCGCGGAGCGCACCGATGACGCGAATGCCAGCATCGGGTCGTGTCTGTCGGCCAGACGAGTCGTCCCCGCGTGGTTCGCTTCCCCGTGGAATCTGAACTCCCATCGCCCGTGCGGCCAGATCGCCGAAGCCAGCCCGATGGGGCGGTCGACGACGTCGAGTGCGCGGCCCTGCTCGACGTGCAGTTCGACGTAGACACCGACACGGTCGGAAAGTGAGTCGTCAACGCCCAGATGCTCGGGGCTGCGTCCGGCGTGCTGCAGCGCTTCGTCGAGGGTGATGCCGTCGTTGTCGCGCAGCCCGCGTGCCCGGTCCGCGCTCAAAGCGCCGGTCGAAAGCTGTGATCCCACGCAGGCGACACCGAACCGCGCGCCCTCTTCGTCGGAAAAGGCGGCGACGCCTATCGGGATTGTCGGAACGACACCGCGAGCACGGATGGTGTCGATGGCAGCGAAAGCCGACACGATGCCGAGCGGTCCGTCGAACGCGCCGCCGTCCGGTACCGAGTCCAGGTGCGAGCCGGTGACGAACGCGTGTTTGGGGTCTCCGCTCCATCCGGGCGGCATCCACCATGCCCAGAGGTTTCCGTTGCGGTCCTCCTCGACGTCCAGTCCCCTCGCCGTGGCGCAGCCGCGGAACCATTCCCGGAGCGTGAGGTCGGCGTCGGACCAGGCGAACCGGCGATAACCACGGGTGTCCTTGTCCTGACCGACGTCGAGGATGGTTGCCCAGAGCGAATCGAACTCTGTCATTCGCTCTCCTGCATGGGAATGCGCACGCCGCGTTCGGCCGCGACCGCGGTGGCGTGCTGGTATCCGGCGTCGGCGTGCCGGATGACGCCCATGCCGGGGTCGTTGGTCAGCACGCGTTCGAGTTTCTGTGCCGCCAAATCGGTCCCGTCGGCGACCGAGACCTGTCCGGCGTGGATGGAACGCCCCATGCCCACACCCCCGCCGTGGTGGATTGACACCCAGGTAGCACCGGACGCGGTGTTGAGCAGCGCATTGAGCAGGGGCCAGTCGGCGATCGCGTCCGAACCGTCGAGCATGGATTCCGTCTCCCGGTAGGGCGAGGCGACCGACCCGGAATCGAGGTGATCACGGCCGATGACGATCGGTGCCGACAGTTCGCCGGAGGCCACCATTTCGTTGAACTTCAAACCGGCGCGGTGGCGTTCGCCGTAGCCGAGCCAGCAGATACGCGCAGGGAGTCCTTCGAACTCGACGCGTTCGCCGGCCATTGTGATCCACCGCCGCAGGTGCGCATTGTCGGGGAACAGCTCGAGGATCGCCGCGTCGGTGGCAGCGATGTCCTTCGGGTCACCGGAGAGTGCGGCCCACCGGAACGGTCCGAGGCCTTCCTCGAATTGCGGGCGGATGTAGGCCGGTACGAATCCGGGGAAGTCGAACGCGCGGTCATAGCCGGCCTTACGCGCTTCGTCGCGGATCGAGTTGCCGTAATCGAACACCTCCGCACCCCTGTCCAGGAACCCGACCATGGCGGCAACGTGCTTGGCCATGGACTGCTGTGCCTGTTCGGTGAAGTAGATGGGATCCTTTTCGGCCATCATCTTCATGTCTTCCAGCTCGATCCCGATGGGCAGATAGGACAACGGGTCGTGGGCGGAGGTCTGGTCGGTGACGATGTCGATGGGTGCGTCTCGTTCGAGCAGTGCCGGGAAGATCTCGGCGGCGTTACCGACGACGCCGATGGACAACGGACGCTTCGCATCCCGTGCTTCTATCGCCAGCGCGAGCGCGTCGTCGAGATCCTTGGCCTTGACATCGAGGTAGCGCTTGGCGATTCGACGGTCGATGCGGGTGGGATCGACGTCGACGCAGATGGCGACGCCTTCGTTCATGGTTACGGCCAGGGGTTGCGCGCCGCCCATGCCGCCCACCCCCGCGGTGAGCGTGATCGTGCCGGCGAGGGTACCGCCGAACCGTTTCTTCGCGACAGCACCGAACGTTTCGTAGGTGCCCTGCAGGATGCCCTGGGTGCCGATGTAGATCCAGGATCCTGCCGTCATCTGGCCGTACATCGTCAGCCCTTCGGCCTCCAGCCTGCGGAACTGTTCCCAGTTCGCCCAGTCCCCCACCAGGTTGGAGTTGGCGATGAGCACCCGGGGGGCCCACACATTGGTGCGGAAGACGCCGACCGGCTTACCGGACTGCACCAGCATCGTCTCGTCCTCCTCGAGACGCCGCAACGTTCGCACGAGCGCGTCGAAGGCAGGCCAGCTGCGCGCCGCGCGACCGGTTCCGCCGTAGACGACGAGCTCGTCCGGATGCTCGGCGACCTCTGGGTCGAGGTTGTTCATCAACATCCGCAGAGCGGCCTCCTGTTGCCAACCCTTGCAAGAGATTTCGATGCCGCGCGCGGCACGGACAGGACGAGGACCGGAGGTCCCAGACATCGGAGCCATGAGGGATGAATCCTTAACCAGTGTTGCTTATTGTCCGCTGATGCCGGCGCCTGCGAGCCATTTCTTCGCAATATCGGACAGGTTGGTTCCGTTGATCACCGGCACTACGTTCTCGGCGGCGAACAGGTTCTTGTTGTCCTCTAAGGCGACACACGTTGTCGACGACGGTGCGATGGGGAAACAGCCCGGCGTTCTGGATGACGTAGCCGATTCTGCGACGAAGTGCGGCCCTGTCGAGGGTCTGCGTGTCGACTCCGTCAAGTTCGATCGTGCCCGAACTCGGATCGATCAGGCGGTTGATCATCCGCATCGAGGTCGTTTTTCCACATCCAGACGGGCCGACCAGAGTGGTGATCTTTCCGTTGGGTGCCGTAAGGGTGAGTTTGTCGACAGCGACGGTGCCGTCGGGATACACCTTGGAAACATTGTCGAACGTGATCATGACTTTCTTTCTGGAAGGCGTGATTTCGGGGAACGGCTCAACCGGGCGGATACCGCCGCCGTGGATGAGACCAGCAATCGGCCGTATTGCACCGTCTTCGATGCGGTGAGCCGGTAACTCGGAACGACCAGGCTCAGCGCACCGACGATTCGAGCCTCGGAGTACACCGGGCACGCGATCGCAGTGACGTCGGCCTCGACGCCGCGCTCGATAACGACGTAACCGTCGGCGGGGACTTCTCCGCGGAGCGCGTGTCCCGCTGCCGACGTGTCGAGCGGCACTGTTCGCCCGACCCAACTGGTGTGCCGGACCGAGTGCGTCCCCTCGACGATGCTGATGTAGAGCGCCGTGGCGCCGTGCCCTTCGACGCTGAGGTAGACGGACTCCCCCGTGTCGGCCACGAGCTTCTCCATCGCCGGTCTGGCCAGGTCGATCAACGACTGGTTGCTCAACGCCTGCGCGCCGAGTTGGATGATGCGACTTCCGGGCCGATACGTCCCGAACTCTTCCTTGGTGACAAACCCCGTGGTCTCGAGCGTGCGCAAGAGGCGAAGCGCTGTGCTTGGCGCGAGATCGCAATCCCTCGCACTATCGACAAGATTCGCGCCGCCGTGATCGCAGATGCTGGCGAGCAAGGCAAGTGCGCGTTCCACAGTCCGGGTGGACGGTTCGGCCACGGCGACCTCCTCTCGTCGGGGCGAAATCTACGAGCCCGACGTTTCGCCCAACCGCCTCCGCATTGCCACTGAGTAAAATTTCATTGCCATCTACCGGAAATGGTGGACCTTCGGCGACGATAGAGCCTGGCGCTCATCTGCGGTAGAGAACGAGGAGAATTACATGATTGTGCTGAACGGGACCGGCACGATTGCCGACGTTGTGGCGCTCGCAGACCGACGCGACCAAGTCTCTGTTTCTCCGAAAGTCATGGAGGCCGTCGGCCGGCTGTACGACCAAGCGGCCGATCTCAGCACACGATTCGCTACCTACGGCCGCACGACGGGTGTCGGAGCGAACCGAATCACGGCCGTTCCGCCCGACGATCCGAAATACGGGATGCGACTACTCCGCAGCCACGCGGTTGACGACGGCGACCCACTCCACGACAGAACGGTTCGGGCGATGCTCGCGGTGCGACTCGTCCAACTATGTGTACCCGGCGCGGGGCTGGATCCAAAGATCTTGGACGGACTCGAGCGAATTCTCAACGATGACGCCCTACCCGAACTCCTTCAGTACGCATCGATCGGAACCGGTGACCTCGCGGCGCTCGCAGGGACAGCGTTGACATTGATCGGCGAGAGGCCTGCTACGGCTGAGTTGACTCCGATGGAGCCGTGGGGAGCCGACAGCGCCCTCCCATTCATGAGCAGCAGCGCATTGACCGTCGGACGCAGTTGCCTTGCGTTGGACGAGCTCACCCGTCTCGAACGCGCATCGAGTGTCATCTACATGCTCAGTTTCCTCGCCCTCGACGGCAATCCCTCGGCCTTCTCGGCGGCTGCCGCACGGGCAGCGGCCGCTCCACAGGTGGAGACCGTCGCCAGACGACTGTGGTCGCTGTTCGCGGACGACAGGCGGCCCCATCGAAGCCCTGCGCGCATCCAGGATCCGTACGGGCTGCGTGTTTACCCGGTTGCTCAAGCAAGCGTCGTGGCGTCACTGGACTCGCTTGTCGGACAGCTAGAGCGAACGTTGAACACAGCGCAGGAGAATCCATTGTTCGATGTCGAAGGCGATGAGGTTGTTCATCATGGTGCCTTCTACCAGGCGTCGTTGTCCCTCGAATTGGACGGAACCACCCTTGCGTTGGCCTTGACCGCACCCATCACGCATTCGCGAATCAGAATGCTCAACGATCCGGATACCAACGGCGGCAACGCTTTCCTCGCCGCCGGCCCGGAAGGCTCGTCCGGACTCATGATGGTCGAGTACGTCGCAGCGGGGGCGATCGCCGAGATACGCAACGCCGCACAACCGGCATCCGTCGGGACGCTGGTGCTGTCGAGGGGCGCGGAAGAGGACGCCACCTTCGCCTCCCAAGGCGCTCTTCAACTCGAGCGGTCAGTCGCCGCGTACCGGGTGTTACTGTGCTGCGAACTGGTCGGCGCCGTCAGGCTGCTGCGGCAGCGTCGGCTCGACGACGGGTTCGCGGGAGTGCTCCGCGAGGCACTCCTGCTAGCTGCCGACCTGCCCCGGAGCGACGAAGACCGAGACCTCCGAGGCGACCTCGCGGCGGCAGAGTTGCTTCTCGACGACCTCGGACGACTCGTTCCGAATTCAGATCAGGTCAAGCCAGGGGGCCGGTGATCGATTCCGCGGCGGCGACCAGTGCTCCGTCACGTGCGAGATTAACGACGGCTTCGATTTCGGGGGCAAGGTGGCGGTCGGCGCCCGGTCCCTCGACCTGCGCGCGCACGGTGGCAATCACAGCACCGGTGGCCGGCGACGGTGTCAACGGTGTGCGCATGTCGATTCCCCTTGCTGCGGTGAGGACTTCGATGGCGAGGACGCGGGTGAGTCCGTCAATGGCTTTGCGTAGCTTGCGTGCCGCCGACCAGCCCATGGAGACGTGGTCCTCCTGCATCGCGGAGGACGGGATCGAATCGACGCTTGCGGGGCTGGCCAGGCGTTTGAGCTCGGACACGATTGCGGCCTGGGTGTACTGCGCGATCATGTGGCCACTGTCGACGCCAGGATCGTTGGCCAGGAACGGGTTGAGCCCGTGACTGCGGGAGGCGTCCAGGAACCGGTCGGTACGTCGTTCGCTGATGCTGGCGAGGTCGGCGACGACGATGGCGAGGAAGTCCAGTACATATGCGACGGGTGCGCCGTGGAAGTTCCCATTGGATTCGACCTGGCCCTCGAGAGTGACGACGGGGTTGTCGATGACGCTGGCCAGTTCCCAGTTCGCGACATTGCGGGCATGCGCCACGGTGTCTCGTGCCGCACCGGCCACGTGCGGTGCGCACCGCAGCGAGTATGCGTCCTGCACCAGGGTGCAGTCCGGTCCGGTGTGGCTGGCGACAATGGGCGAATCCGCGAGGATGCGGCTCATGTTCGCCGCGGCGACGGCCTGACCCGGCTGCGGCCGCAGTGCCTGCAGGTGCGGCGCGAAGACCTTGTCCGTCCCGAGCAGCCCTTCGACGCTCATCGCCGCGGCGACGTCGGCCAGTCTGAGCAGCCGCTCGAGATCGGTCAATGCCAGGACCAGTTGTCCGAGCATGCCGTCGGTGCCGTTGATAAGGGCGAGGCCTTCCTTCTCGGCGAGGACGATCGGTTCCAGGCCGTGTGCGTTGAGAGCTTCGCCGCTGGGTAGCAACTCGCCGTCCAGCGTGCGCAGTTGTCCTTCGCCCATGACCGCGAGGGCCACGTGGGCCAGGGGGGCGAGGTCACCCGAGCAACCCAGGCTGCCGTACTCGTGAACAACGGGCGTCAACCCGGTGGAAAGCAGTCGCGCGTACGCCTTGGCGACTTCGGGCCGGACACCGGTGCGGCCGGTGGCCAGCGTAGACAATCGAAGCAGCATCATCGCGCGGATCACTTCGCGTTCGACCTCAGGCCCGTTCCCTGCTGCATGGGATCGAATCAGGCTGCGCTGCAGCTGGGTTCGAAGTTCCAGCGGGATGTGGCGCGTTGCGAGCGCTCCGAAACCGGTGGAGATGCCGTACACCGGGGCCGGATGGTCGGC
>JAOPWF010000302.1 GCA_025965815.1 Mycobacterium sp. | reverse complement strand
AGGCGAACTCCACGCCTATCATCTATAGGGCGGTCAGCCCGCCACGCGAAAAATGACACGGATTTGCCGCACGCTAGATCACAACACTGGAACACCTTCGATCGCGCCGCAGCTCACGGGAGGGTCGGATGACACGCGAATCGAGCACCTACACCTGCAGCGGCGGAGTCCTCGATCAACTCACCGTTGGAGAGTTGAAGATCCAACGCGACACCCGCGTGATCCCCAGATCGGGCATCGAGTCGATGACAGCTCATACCCGGATTCTAGGCAGTGTTGCCTGCGCGATCCGCGACACTGCGATGAGTCTCGAGACGTGTTTCTCGGCAAGGCCATTCATGCCACGTCGGTCTCGCGTCTGGCGCTTCCGCTGCGCGCCCGGGATCTGGGCAGATGTCGAGGGGACGTTCGAGCAGCTTGCCTTCGTAAAACACCGCACCGGCGCGCGAGGGCCATCGGCGATCTTCGCGACTGCTTTCCGATGCTTCGCGCCATAGTGGATCGCGATGGCTTTGATCGCGCCCTGCGCCTTGTCGATGTCCTCGGCGTTGTAGTTGTCGCGCCGCCGACAACGCACCGGGATGGGCCGATTTCGGCGGCGCGGCGCGTACATTGGCCTGTTTATGGAACCCAGCGGCGTCCCCACGCATGTCGTTGACCCGCGGCGCCATCGCCGTCACCACACCGGTCTTCACATCCCGCTCAGTGACAGCCAACGCAGACCACGTGCCGGCGCCCGTGCTTGTCGACCCGATCGGCGACAGAAACGTGAGTCGAGGCGCAAACTAAGCGGTTGCGGTGGACCGATGGCAGACTTATCTGACTCGGGTTAGACCAAACCGGGACGCGGGGGGCGAGCTTGCCGCCGGGCGGATTTGACCGACGATCGAAATCGCTTCAGTGACAGAACCATCGGCGAATACCGTCGACTTTCCACAGAAACCGATCAAGCCATTCGCAGGGCGCCGAACCGGGCCGAACCTCCCCTGTCTGCGACCACAGGCTCAGTAGCGGGCTGAGTTGGCCACCAGCGCCGGCCACACCGGAAGCTCGACGCCGTCCACGATCATCCCGCCGAAGCCGAGCATTTGTCCGGGACCGATGACGGTGGAAGGGAAGTGGAGCGAGGGCGTCGACGTCTCGTCGAGAGCGGCGCGCTGTTCGGGTGACAGCGTGGTCTCTAGCGATGCCAGGTTGGCCCGTAGCTGCTTGATTGTGCGGGCGCCGATTAGCGTCGAGGTGACCGCGGGTCGGCTGCGCACCCAGGCGAGCGCGACCTCTGCTGAGCCGACGCCTAGTTCAGCAGCGATCCGCGCGACCGCGTCGATGACGACCCAGTCCCGTTCGGCCGGCCCGCCCCTCAGGCCGGCCCGCCGGCTATCGGTAGGGGCGCTGCCATCGCGGACGTACTTCCCCGACAACTGGCCGCCACGCAGGGGGCTCCACGACAGCACGCCCACACCAAGCGCCTCGGCCATCGGCAGCAACTCGCCTTCAGGCGTGCGCTCCAACAGTGAGTACTCGAGCTGCAGCGCGGTGACCGGCGTCCAGCCACCAAAGTGCGCGATCGTCTGGCCCTGCGCAGCGACCCACGCCGGTACGTCGGACAAGCCGACATAGCGCACCTTGCCGGCCGCCACCAGGTCGTCGAGTGCTCGAAGGGTTTCCTCGATCGGGGCGCGGCGATCCCAGCCGTGCAGCCAATAGAGGTCGACGTAGTCGGTCTGCAGGCGCCGCAACGACTCGTGGAGCTGCGCGATGAGCGCCTTGCGGCCGCCGCCCCCACCGTTAGGGTCACCGGGGTACAGGTTGGCGAAGAACTTCGTGGACAGCACCACGCGGTCGCGCAGGCCGGGTCAGGCGGCGAAGAAGCCGCCGATGATCTTCTCGGAGTGGCCGTTGGTGTAGATGTTGGCGGTGTCAACGACGTTGCCGCCGCGTGCGAGGTACTCAGCCAGGATTACCTCGGAGGTTTCGGGGCCGGTGCCCCAGCCGTTGTCCTCGCCGAAGGTCATGGTGCCCAGCGAGAGCGGGCTAACCCGCAGGCCGGAGCGACCGAGCGTGATGTAGGAGTCGAGGGAGGTCATGGCTCGATGACACCATAG
Source organism: Mycobacterium sp. (assembly GCA_025965815.1). Lineage (GTDB taxonomy): Bacteria > Actinomycetota > Actinomycetes > Mycobacteriales > Mycobacteriaceae > Mycobacterium. Next base: position 534 of record JAOPWF010000302.1, on the reverse strand, counting down.
CGGGCTACTCGGCCGCTAGATCGATACTGCTTGGCTCTTGCACGATCCTGCCAACCACGCAATCATCGTGCGACCGGCTTCGGCCGCTGCGAGATGCACTCGCACGCCGGGGCGTCATAGTGTGGCTCGATGAGACCCAGATGCGGATCGGGCACAGCCTGCGTCGGAAAATCGACGACGGAATCCGCTCGAGCCGCTTCGGTGTCGTGATCCTCTCCGAAGCGTTCTTCCACAAAGGCTGGGCGAACCACGAACTCGATGGCCTCGTTACCCGCACGGTCGCCGGCGAGCAGTCGCTTCTGCCCATCTGGCACGACCTGAGTGCTGAGCAGGTGCGCGGCTTTCAGCCTCTCAATCGCCGACAAGGTGGCGATGAGCACCGACCAGTTCAGCATCGACGACATCGCCGAGCAGATCGCCGAGGTGATCAACAACCCTGGCTGACTCTCCGTCGGACGCCATCCGGCTGTTCGCAGCCGGTTGCCAAAAGCCATTGCCTCCATGGAGGTCAAAACTTCAAATGCTTTTTGGATT
>JAOPWF010000248.1 GCA_025965815.1 Mycobacterium sp. | reverse complement strand
CCGCAGCTCCTCGACGAGCCGGAGCGCCGCGGCGCTGGTCGACGCCGCACCGACAACGGTGACCCCCTGGTGCTCAAGCAGGCAACGCGCGGCATCGACGAAAGCCGCGGAATCATCGACGATTAGGCAGCGCACGGTGACACCAACAACATGACTTCAGTTTCCAGAACGGGTCGACGGTTCGCATTCCCGCTAACCGGAATGCCGGTACGAACGGCGCGCCATGCTACTGCTTCCTGGAATCTATGCGGTCGCCCAAATGCCCCGGCGGCGTCACCGAGACAGTCGCCGCCACCAGGTAAGCCCAGACGCCAGCTGTGCCCAGCGTCGATGAGTGTCGGCGGCGTGACATCGGTCCCGGGCGATCGTAGGGGCAAAGTGAGCGCCGCAGCCAAGCTCATGAGTTCTGTCATCGGTTATCTACAGTTCTGTCCGCTGTCTCCGAATGCGTGGAGGACCGCATGGGACGGGAAGGCGTCGCGATCTGCATTACTTTCAATCATTGCCGCTCGAAATGACTTTCAAACCCGGCGGTCGAAGCCGATGGTGTCGCCGACGATTCTAGTATCCAGGTTGTCCACCAACGCTTGATCGGATGGAGTCGCGTATCCAACGCGGTATCGCGCCCGGCTCTGCTGGCCAGATCGGCGGCCGGGTGTTGTCGGTAAGGCCCGCTATGTTGCCGCCAGCTGGACGGTAGACATTCTCGCCGCAGCATCCAGAATGTACCCGCTGGGATTGAAGATCCCCGTCGCCCGCGAGTGCCCGACGGTTGAAAGAGGTGCAGCGTGAGACACTTCGGGTGCGTTGTTGACATTCCCATCCGCTTGGCCGTGTCCAACGGCAATCGCGGAAACGGTGCGGCTGTAGGCGGTTTCGAGGTGTTAGAGGGGAGCAGACGGACGCTTGCACGCGTTGGTTGATCACACCGCCAGCGCTGCGCTGTCCGCGGTAAACGGCTGTCGGTCATTGGACTTCGAGCGGGATCTTGACGAGCAGTAAAGTCCCGTTGCCGGACTGACTCGAGATCTTCATCCGGCCGCCGAGGGCCTCGACGCGGTCGATCAGACCGACGAGTCCGGACCCCTTGCCGACGTGGGCGCCCCCGATTCCGTCGTCCCGGATCGAGAGATGCAGGTTGGCGCCCTCGGCTTCGACGCGCACTGCGACCTCGGACGCACGTGCGTACTTCGCCGCGTTGGTGAGGGCTTCGGCAACGACGTAATAGGCGGCCACTTCGGCGCACTCGGGCAACCGCCGGTCGACACCGAGGTCGAGCTCGACCGGCACAGTTGAGCGCTGCGCCAGTCCCTTGAGCGCGGGGCCCAGTCCGCCCCTGGACAGGATCGCGGGATGTATCCCCCGTGAGATCTCCTGTAGGTCCTTCGAAACCGCCGCCACGGTTGTCACGAGGTGAGAAATCTGTTCCTTGAGCGGGTGTAGTTCGGGGGGCACCGAAGCCTCCGCGGTACGCAGCTGAAGCCCGAGTGAGACCAGCCGTTGCTGGGCGCCGTCGTGCAGATCGCGTTCGATACGGCGTCGGGCATCGTCGCCGGCCGCCACGATCCGGGCCCGAGACAAGGTAAGTTCCGCGTGGGCTTGGACGTTGGCAATCGCGGTCGCGACCAGATCGACAAAGTCCCCAACCCGCGCCTCGGTATCTGCCGGTAAGGGCTCGGGTCGCGACCAGCCGACGACGGCCGCCCCCCACACCCCGCCGCCAACGACAATCGGCGCACCCACCGCCACGCGGAGGCCCAGATCATGCAAGCGTGCGGCGGCGGAACCGGGAGCATTCTCGAAGCTGTCCGTCCGGGTGGCGTCGCCGGTGCGCAACACCATCGCCACGACGCTGTCGCCCTCGAGTGAAAACCGCGCACCGACGGGCATCTCCTTCAACCCGGGGTCGTCGTCGACGGCCGCGAGTAGCGTGGCCGTGCCGTCGGGCTCGTAGCGCCACAGCGCCGAGTAGTACACCCCGAGGCACCGGGCCAACTCCGTCGCCACCGCAGAGAACACCTTAGACGGCTCGACCCCGCGCGCCACCAGGGTCGCCACCCGTCGCAACGCGGCCTGCTGCTCCGCGAGTACGCCCAATTCGTCCTGCTGGCGCCGGCGTTCGGTCACATCCCGGCCGGCCAAGTAGATCAAGCCTTGATCCGACACCACGTTCCACTCCAGCCAGCGCACCGAGCCGTCTTTGCAGATGCATCGGTCCTCGAAATGCACGGGCCCATCGGCGCCGGAGAGCGCCTCGAGCACATCGAGTGCCAGATCCCGATCCCCCGGATGGATGAAGTCTACGAATGGCCGCGACAGCACCTCCTGGGACGAATATCCCAGTGTCTGTTCGAAGGCGGCGTTCACCCGCGTCAAGTACACCGAGCCGCCGATGCAAAGCAGGTCGGAGGACAGGTCGAAGAACCGCTCGAGCTCCTTGCGGCGTTGGTGTGCCTCGGCGGCGCGCGACCGGGCCAGGTCCGTCAGCGTGCTGGCCACCAGAGCGACGACCAGAAAGATGATGATCGTCACCCAGTCCCCGGCCTTCGTCGGACTCAACGCAAACACGGGTGGGATATGGAAGTAGTCGAAGGCCACGACGCTGGCCACCGACATCGCGGCCGCCAACCAGAACCCCCACACAATCGCGACCACCACGACGCCGAGCAGATAGACCACACCCAAGGTGTTCTCGGGGGCGATCTGCTTGAGCGGATACAGCACGAGGGTCTCGACCGCAATCAGCGACGCGGCCACCACCAGGCCCAACTTGAGCGGTGGGGCCGTCGGGCGCACCAACATCGACAGCACGCCTGGGCGCATCGGTGTCGACCCTACTTGCCCATCGGAAAAGCCGCGTGCAGTAGTCGCTCGCGGCATCCAGCCGGGCACCGGTGACCGTTCTTGCGTCATAACGCAGACCCACCTCGCGAACCCCCGCCGCCCCACCCGACCAGAGGGTCGCCACAACCTGTGTGATCTGTAACCCGCCGTCGACTGCTAAACAGAGTGAGGTACGCAGCGCGGGCGGTAAGCGCGCTGAACAACGCGGTCAGCTCACCACAGTCGGCAGCGGTCACGTCGAAGGCCCGGGAGCTAGCTGTACCCAGGCGGGGTGTGGGGAGCGGTGGTGATACGCGACTGATTTCGGGCGTAGAACGGGACGGCCCGCAGCCTATCTCGAGTCGCTTGCACGGTGTCGTCGTCGTGTGTGCCGGCTGGGACCACACCAGGGACCACCGCGCCTGGGGCGGCCGCGCCAGCGTCACCAGCTACGGCCCGCAGAAACGACCGCCGCTCGAAGGGACGCACCCCGCCCATAATCGGCTCCCTCCGATCGGTCGTTGCATCACGTACCGTCACGAAGACAGCCTGGCGTCGATCCCAAGGCGCCACATCATTGCCACCGCCCGTCGTGCTCTGCCGCTAGCCGTAATCGTCGAACTCCTGCTGACCGGTATTGAGTTCAGTGAGTTCAGTGCGGGCCGTAGAGACGTGCCCGACCAGAGTCCAGAGACGGGGATCGTGGAACCAGCGCTAGCGGGCGAACATCTTTCTCGGTGCGGCGTTTGAGTCCGAAACTGCGTGCGGCCTCGGCTGCTAGCCCGTTGCCGAAGTGCTGTTGCACAAGAGCCACCAAACTCGCCGGTGAGGTGGTCGGCGTAGCGAGGGCACGCTGCGGTTTACGACGAGCTGAACTGACATGACGCGCTTTCGGGAAAAGGCGATCTCAGGGCCGGATGGCGACGCGCCCGCGGGCGCCGTTCGCGACGGCTTGGCACGCGGCGGCGCCTTCGTCGAGCGGGTAGCGAGATCGGCAGCGGGCGGAACGCTTCGGACTCGAAGTATGGGCTGATCAACTCGAGAAGGCGTGCGGACTCGACGACGCCGAGTTTGCGGCTGTCCGAACCGAGGATCCGGGTCTCGTTGCGATAGACATCAATCAGATCAATATCGAGCACGCGGGCGCCGACGGCGCTGATCACCACCAACCGGCCGCCGTACGCCAGCGCCGATATCCGCTGTGGGCTCCAACCGGACGAACGCATCGATCACCGACGCGGCAGGGGCATTTCCTTGAGGTTCGTAACGGGGACTCCAACCACCCTGGCCCCCAGCGCATAGCGATTTGGGCGACCGCGCCGATTAGTCGGCAAGCGCACGACCCCATCCGATTTGCGCGAAAGCAGTCACAGTCCCGCTTGTTCTGGCACTCTGCGTTTTGACGAGTTGGTCAATTACGAGGGGAGTTGGCCAACCCGGGCGTTAAGCAGCCAGCGCCACCCGGTACACCGCGAGCTCCAATTAGCTCTTCAGCTTCGCCACAGGCTCGCCCGTTATCGTCGTACATGTTGGGTTTCTGGGGCAGCAGCCACGCCAGCCGCACAATCCTGTGTGAGTGCGGCCACGAGCACTCACCTCACGAGCACTACCGGGCACGAACCGACTGCGGAGCGTGTCAGTGCGACCACTAGAGCACGTCAAGGCGTCGCTGCGGAGACGACCAGCGCCATCACGGCGCGGTTGGAAGAGTCCGCAACGTAGTCCTCAGCCGCTCCATGATGAGTCCGGTCCGTCACCCCGCTTGGGTGTTGGGGCCGACGTTGGCTGTTGGGTGCGGTCTGCTCGACGGGGCCAGCATGGGTCGGTTAGCTAATCTCCCCCGGTCACAGCGTGCAGCGACGCCAGTTGATAGCCACCTCATCGATGGGAATTCCGGTACTGTCCGCGATTTACTCGCGTGCCATTGGCTCGACTTCGCGGGGATAGCGAGCGTGTGTCCGCCTGCCAAGCTTAGGAATGTGGACCATCCACCAGCCGCCGTCGCGGGTGTCCTCGATATCGAAGCTAGCTTTGCTTGGTCGGGACGGAGTTCACGGTCAGACCAACTTTTCGTTGTGACGTTTGGAGAGAGCCGGGGACGTGATCTCGTGAGCGGGAGCGTCCTAGGGGTCGGCCGGGGTCGGCCGGGGTCGGCCAGGTTCGGCCTGGTCGACCGTGGGTGACGTATGTCCAGAAACGTGACGCCGACTCGGCGGTATGAGGACGCTCGCTACACATTGGTCTCTCTCTGACGAGGCGGTCGGGGACCTTCACTCACAAGCACGAGATCCGCCGCGCGCCGTCGACGATCGTCTCGTCATGCGATCGTGGCCGCCGTGGTCGGCGCCAGCCCGTGGTTCGAAAGCCGGGCGGCCCGCGCCGGCGGGGGGTCCGGCGCGGGCCTGTCTGGGTAGGCGCTTCGTCACTAACGGGCGGCGGTGTCAGCTACGCAGCCTGACCCGCACCGTCATTGACCGTTACCGGTGTCCGCCCCCGCCGTGACCGCTGCCGTAGCCGCCGTGATAGCCGCCGTAGTAGCCCCCGTAGAACGGGTAGTCGCCGTAGTAGGGATATATCGGACCGGCCGGGGAGTCGTCGATCTGAACATTGCCCGGCGACTGGCATTGGGTGCCTGAGTTCAGGTCGATGCAGCTCTCCTGAGCTTGAGGGGGATTGGCCGCCGCTGTGGGTGCGGCGAGAGCCGTCGGTGCGGCGGCGATCGCTGCCGCGGCAGCTCCTGCAGCCAACAGCGGTGTGAGGTAGTTCAGTCTGATTCGCATTTGGGTGGTACTCCTTCGATGTTCGGTCCGCCCCTAATTTGGAGTCATTCCAAATTTGGACTGACTCCAGATTAGGACGGCCGTCGAACCCGTGTCGTTCCCCCCGGCACCCATCCGAGCTTCCTGCTAGCTGGAATCTGGGCTGATGACTGTGCTCGCCGGGGTCACGGGGAACCGTTGCAGCCTGGCTTTGGCCGGCCTGGCGGTCGTCCAAACCGGCTGAGTGCTGCTGGCGTAGCCGACGAGGCGGGCTACCTCATTGGCGTTCAATGAGACCTTGTTTCGTACCGGGCCTGTCAGCCATCGGGCCACGAT
>JAOPWF010000235.1 GCA_025965815.1 Mycobacterium sp. | reverse complement strand
GAGCCGCCGACCACTTTGCCCCTCGGCCAGTAGATCTGCCGGCCATTGAGCTCCTTCTGCGGCTCGGTCAGGTAGTCCCAGTCCATCGGGCTGCGGAAGAGCTTGGAGAACGCGGCCGGAATGTGGACGAATTTGTCCTTGTCCTTCGGTCCGGCCTCCAGCACCACGACCTTCACGGCCGGATCAGCACTGAGCCGGTTGGCCACGACCGCACCGGCCGAACCCGTCCCGACCACCACATAGTCAGCGTCCACGTCCACTTGGCACACCCCCATTCCCGGCGGAGTCTACGAGGCGGGCCGGTCGCTGTGGCGCGAATCCGGTACCGGGGGTTACGCCGTCAATTCGATGTGGTGCGCCCCGCCGACGCTCTGGTAGCGCCGCGGGCTGCAGGTCAGCACGATCACCTGGCCGTCGCAGCCGACGGCGTCGAACACCGAGCCCATCTTCGTCAGCCGGTCGGCGTCGGTGAAGCCCAGCGCGTCGTCGATGATGACCGGCACCGTGTCCTCCTTGGCGACCAGTGCCGCGCCGGCCAGCCGCGCCACGATGCCCAGCTGCTCCTTCGCGCCGCCCGACAGCGACTCGTAGGGCACCGTGCGGCCCGACAGGGTCCGGCTGCAGATCCGCAGGTCGCTGTCGATCTCCACCTCGAAGTTCTCCCCGAACACCAGGCGGCCGAGCCGCTCAACCTCGTTGCGGAACGGGTCGACGTAGCGGAGCCGGGTGGCATCCCGGTGGCGGGCCATCACCGAGCGGAGCACCTGTGCCGCCCGGGCCCGCCGATGCACCCGGGTGTATTCGCTTTCGGCGTGCTCGCGTTCGGTTTCGGCGTCGTCGAGTTGGCCCTTGCGTCCCTCGGTGCCGTACACCTTCAGCTGGGTGGCGACCTCCCGCAGCGCGTCGGCGACCTCGGCGTGCCTGCTGCTCAGCGAGTCGGCGGCGCGGGCTGCGTCGGACAACTCGGCGGCCACGATGTCGGGGGCGCTCCGGGCCAGTTGCCCGCCCAGTTCCGCTACGCACCCGGTGGCACGCCGCGCCTCATCCCCTGCGGCCTCCGCTCTGATCGCGATGTCGACGTCGCCCGTCTCGGCGCGCTGCTGCGCGAGCCGGACGCTGATCGCGGCGAACTCCGACCGCGCCGCGGCCAGCTTCTCCCGCACAACGGTCGCGCGGGTCGACCGCTCCCCCAGCCGCGTCGCGGCCGCCGCGGCGACCTTCCGATGCGTCTCACAATCGGCCGCTGCCCGCTGGTGTGCGGTCATGGCCGCGTCGAGTTCGGCGCGGGCCGCGGCGGCATCGATGGCCGCGTCCCACAGGCCGGCCTCGGCGGGTTCGCGGGCCCGCAGCACCCCCAGCCGGGACCGCAGCGCGTCGACCTCCTCGTCGCCGCACAGCCCTTCACACGTCGCGGTCAGCCGGTCGCGGTTGGCGATCAGTTCGCGGCGCCACTGGTCGACAACCCGGGCGGAGGCGACGTCGTCGAGCCGGCCGGCCGCCAGTGCGGCGGCCATAACTCGTTGGGCGGCATTGAGTTTGGCCTGCGTGTCGGACGCAGGTGCGCCCGGGATCACGCGTGCGGACAGCACACCCGGCACCTCGATGACGGTCGGCGCCGACGCGCTCGCCGACCAGTCCGCGCCCGCGGCCAGCGTGACGGTCTCGCCGTCGACCCGCAGCTCGATGTCGGCCGACGCGGTGAGCGCGATGTGGGCCGATGCGAGCTCGACCAGTCCAGTCGCCCGTTCGACCGCGGCGGCGGCGGTCTCGATATCCCGCATCGTGGCGTCGGTGAGCATGATCTCGCCGAGCGCGGTCTCGACACGCTCGAGCTCGCGGCGGGCGGCGTCGATCTTCAGCAGCCGTGACGACAGCCGGTCCGCCTCGTCGCGGTCGGACACCCGGTCGACGGCAGCCCGGGCCGAATCGACCTGCGCCCGTGCGGATTCCAGGGCGGCCCGGAACTGCTCGGCTGCTTCTTCCGCCGCTTCGCGCACCTCACGGGCGGTGGCTTCGGCTTCGTCGGCCTCCTGGACCGCGGCGTCCAGGTCGGTGATCGCCTGCGCACGACCGTCGACGTCGGCCCGCAGCCGGCGGCGTTCCGTCAGGGCCGCGGTGCACGCCGAAAGGGTCGCGTCGGCGGCGGTCGCGACCAGCTGCGCCTGGCGCAGCCGGTCGGTCAACTCGGCGACGGCGTCGGCAGCCGTGCGCGCGGCGGTGAGCCGCCCGGCCGCGGACTGCCGCGCCTCATCCAGTTGGCGCAGCTCGTCGGTCAGTCCCGAGTGCCTGCGCACCGCTTCGTCGACCTCGGCGACCGCGGCGGCAAAGCGGGCCACCTCCGCGTCGGCGGCGCGCAGCCGGGTGGTCGCGGCGGCCCAGTCGCCGGTCGGCCGCCCAGTGGGGGTGAAGTAGTGGGCGAACTCGGCGTCGATCCGGTCGATGAGCAGCGGCTCGGCGCCGGACAACTGCACGGCCTCACCGGCGGCCACGTCCAGCGCACGGGACAGCGCATCGCACCCGGACAGGTCCACGGCCGCGGTGGACGCCGCCTGCAGCACCCGCTGCGCGTGCCACAGGTCGGTGTCGACGGTCTCGGCCAGCAGCGCACGGACCCGCTCGTGCGCCTCGTCGCCGGTGAGCTGTTCACGGCGCGGAGCCAACACGGTCAGCTGCGTCTCACACTTCTTGTGGAACCGCTTGTGATAAATGAATCGGTAAGGGCCGGTGCTGATCTCGGCGGTCACCTCGGCACCCACGTCGGCGTGCGTGGGCTTGACCTCTTTGACTTCCTTCTTCGTCGAACGGTCCTTGGCTTCCAGCAGCAGGTCCAGCGCCTCGATCATCGACGACTTGCCGATCTCGTTGCCACCGCTGACCACCACCACACCGTGATCCGGGAAATCGATCTCGCGGTGGGTGATACCGCGGTAATTGGTCAGGGCCAGCCGGTGCAGTTTCATGCGGCACCACGACCCGTCAGTCGCAACAATAGCGCCAGGGCCGCCTGTGCATCGGCGGCGGCCTCGTCGTCACCGGAGCGCGCGGTGACCAGCAGCTCCTCGACCGCGGCGGCGGCGAAGCCACCCACGCCCAGGTCGTCGAATTCGCCGTCGGCGGGGATCACCGCAATGTCGGTGTGCCGCTTCCACGTTTCGAGCGCGGCGAACACCCGTGCGTACTTGTCCAGGCAGGCGTCCAGCGCCGCCTTGTCGGTGACGGTCAACGAGCCGGTCAGCGCCAGCCGGACCACGGTACGGTCCTTGTCCGGCAACAGGTCCAGGTTGATGTCGAGGTCGGCCACGTCGCGACCACTGTCCACCGCGCGACGCAGCGTGATGAACCGCCAGCGACCGACCCGCTCGGCGTTGACGGCAACCGGCCGGTCGGCGGACTCCTCGTCGATCTCGACGACCAGCACGTAGCCGGGGTCGGCTTCGATGTCGTCGTAGTTGGTGACCTCCGGTGAACCGGAGTACCATACGCGGCCGTCGGCGTCGACCTGGGTACGGGAATGCTTGTCGCCCAACGCCACATAATGCACAGCGCCACGCGACAGCGCGGCCCGCAGCGCCGCCAGCCGGATCACTGAGGGCTTGCCGGCGTCCGGGTCCAGCACGTCTACGCCACCGTGGGCCACCACGATGCGGGTGACGCCGTCCGCCCGCAGGCCGTCGAGCACTTCGGCGACGAGGTCGGTGGTGGGCGCCTTCGAACGCCACGGCGCGGCCACGATCTGCCGGCCGGGACCCACGTCATGCACACCGGCGCGATCCAGGACGGTGACGTTGTCCGGGCATTCGGCACTGAACAGCGCACTGGTGTACACCGACGACGCGTCGAGCGGGTCGTGATTTCCGGGCAGCAGGTAGACCGGGACACCAATGGCGCGCATCGCCTCCAGCGACTGGCTGACCACCCGCGGCGCCAGCTGGTTGTGCTCGAACACATCACCGGCGACGACGACGAACTCCGCTCCGGCATCGGCCGCGAGCCGACCGAGGCCCGCGACGGCGTCGCGGCGGGCCGCCGAATACCGCGGCTGGGCCTCGCCGTTCAGATAGTGACGGGTCATGCCGAGCTGCCAGTCGGCGGTGTGCAGAAATCGCATATCGGCTCCTCCTTTCTCCCTCGTCACGGTGGTCGGCTGGTGAGGCAAGGCGAGTGTAGGTCCGGTCGCCGACAAGTCTGTGGACGTGAATCGGCATGCCCTACCGTGGTTGCGATGAGCCAGTCTCACCGAACCCTGCTGTTGATGCGGCACGCCAAGTCGGCGTACCCCCCGGGCACGCCCGACCACGACCGGCCACTGGCGCCCCGCGGCGAGCGGGAGGCGGGGCTGGCCGGCGACTGGCTGCGGGCCCACGCGCCCGCGGTCGACGCGGTGCTGTGCTCAACGGCGACCCGCGCGCGCGAGACGCTGGCACGTACGGGGATCGACGCGCCGGTGCGCTACGTCGAAAGGCTCTACGGCGCCACACCGGGGTGCGTGATCGACGAGATCAATGGCGCTGACTCCACATTGGGCACGGAGATCGACACCCTGCTGGTGATCGGCCACGAACCGGCGATGTCGCAGGTGGCGCTCGGGCTTGCCGGTGCCGAAGGCACGAATACGGCTGCGGTCGAACGCATTTCCACCAAGTACCCGACATCGTCGATCGCGATGTTGCGCACCGACCAACCGTGGGACCAACTCGCTCTCGACGGCGCCGCCCTGATCGCCTTCGGAGTACCCCGCTAGGAGTTCGTGGCCAGCGTCAGTTCCATCAGCTTGATCGCCATCCCGCACGCGTCGATACCGGGCGCCTGCGGATTGACCCACCAGCCGACCACGCCACCGGCATCGCTGGCCACCCCGCACGAGCCGTTGGGGTCATTCGTGCGCATCACGATCGACTGCACACCGGCGATGGAGCGATTCTCGATCTGATACTTCAGTCCCTCGGCGACCTTGCGCTCGTTGGGCAGGCTGCCCTGTTCGAACCAGAACCGGGTGATGTCGATCAGCCCGGCGGGGTTGGCGGCCTGCCAGCGGCACACCGCGCCGACGAAGGTGCTCTGAATATCGAGCGGGTCGGCACCGACCGTTTTGGCCAGGATGTCCTCGGTGAGAACCTCACACTCTTTGAGGAGGTTGGGATACTGCTTCTGCGAGTTGTCGTTGCGCGGCACGTCGCCGGAACCGGCCTTGGCTGCGGTGCCCTCAACGGTTCGCGAACATCCGACCAGCATCGTCACCACGGCGAGCACGGCGACGATCGCGGCGGCCAGCCGGTGCACTGACCCGGTCATTTGGCGTTCACAATCGTTTGACGGGTCAACTCTTTGGCCACGTCGCACGGATCCGGGAAGGGCTTCGCCGAGAAGCTGATCGACCACTCGATGAAGTCGTCGTCGTACTGGATGCCGATCTCGCAGAGGTTCTGCCCCAACGTCGGGTCCTGGCCTATGG
>JAOPWF010000622.1 GCA_025965815.1 Mycobacterium sp. | reverse complement strand
TGGGGTGGCGCTTGGTCGCGCGCAGCAGCTGGCCGACGGGGCCGTCCTCGGGGATCGTGTAGAACCTTGGCACGATGGTGCGGAACCAGAACTCGCCGGACTCATTGGTGGTGAACACGCCGCGCAGATTGTGCTCGGGAAGTCGGCCGGGCTGCTGAATGTCGTATGACCCGGTTTCGTCGGCTTGCCAGATGTCAAGGACCGCACCGGGCAGGGGCTGCCCGTCCACGGAGCGCACAGTTCCGCGCACTACGCATCGCGGGCCGTCGTCGGCCAGCGCGATGTCAGCGCCCAGCTCACGCGCTGGTGAGCCCTCGACGTGGAACGGCCCGAGCACGGTGGACGCGGTAGCACCAACCGCTGCCCGGTTGTTGATCGCGTCGACGAGCATCGACACTCCCAGCACGTCGGAGAGCAGGATGAACTCCTGATTTGGGCCGTCGCACCTTTGACCGACCTCGGTGAGGAACGTGATGCCCTGGTCCCACTCCCGCTGGGTCGGTTCGACCTCGCGGATGAATCCGTGCAGGTGTTTGACGAAGCCCTCCAGCACCAACTTCAACCGGGCGTCGGGACAGTCCGCGAAGCTGTCGATGACCGCGGCGGTGGCGGTGTCTTCGGAGAAGTCTGTGGTCATCGCAATCTCTTTCGTCCATACGGCTGCGGTCGTTTGTCGACCGCACTCAGCCTGATCGGGTGCGCTCCCCAATTCCTGTCTTCGACCGTAGGTAGTTGCTGGAGCGGCGTCGCCACCACCGGTGGAGGGGATTAGCGCGGAGAGCGTGGGGTTTTTCGACCGGCAATTGTGGGAAAGCACCCGCGGAGCCGAATAGGCGATCCCGGTGTCTGGGGACTGACGCTCAAACGAGTGACGCCAAAGCGACCGCCGCGAAGGCCAGCAGAATGAGAGTCCTGTAGCACGACAGCTTGGTCCGCCTCCAATGCACATCAGATTCCATTCCCAAGTTCACGCCGCCGCCCATGCCTGCATGGTTACGCGCCGCAAATCGTCGGCAGAGACCGTTGGTAGCGCCGCATACCGGAGACCCAACCGTCATAGTCGGCGCCCTTCTCCCGGTAGAGGTCAAGCACCTGAGGATCCGACAGCACCAGAAACCTGCCCTCGCGCACCGCGTCAACGGCCAAGTCGGCTACCAGCTCCGGTTCCATCACCTCAGCGGCGTGCGTGATCGCACTGAGCGTCAGTTGCTCAGCGGCGTCAGATGACTCACGCGCCGTTCGCAAGAGTGCGGTATTGACCCCCATGGGGCACAGACAACTCACCCCGACCCCGTCGTCGCCGTAGGTAACTGCCAGCCATTCTGTGAAGCCGACAACCGCGTGCGTACTCATCGCGTATGCCGCGGCACCAATCTGGGTCAGCAGACCTGCAGCCGCGGCGGTGCTGACGAAGTGGCCGCGGCCGCGCTCGATCCAACCCGGCACCACCAATGCCGCCGCCCGAACGTGCGCGCGGACGTTCACGTCAAGGACGCGGTCCCAATCCTGTTCTGACATGCCAAGTCCAGGCGGTCCGCCGACGCCGGCATATGCGACGTAGATGTCCACAGGACCGAATCTGGTTGTGGCGAGGTCGATCATGGTACCTATGTCGGTGTCGATGCTGGCATCCGCCCGCACCGCCACCGCGGTGTGACCACGTTGTGCGATCCGGTCTGCCGTCCGGTCGGCACCTGCGGCATCGATATCACCGACCACGACGCGCGCCCCGGCCGCCGCGAAGGACTCCGCGAGCGCCTCGCCGATCCCCGAGCCAGCGCCGGTGACGATGGCTACGCTTTCTTCGATTTGCATGATCGCTCCTCAAGCGCCCGCGCGCGATGCAGCCGCGACATCACCGTGCCGATGGGGGTGTGATAGCGGAGACCTTCGACATAGGCGTAGCGCAGGACCTGCTGAAGCTGCTCCGGCAACGCTTGCAACGCCTCCGTCTCAGCCGAGCGCGAGCCGACCGCCGCGTGCTCGTCGATGGCAAACAGTTGCAGATCAGTGAACTCGCCGGTGAGGTGCTCCAGCGGTCGCCGCTGACTTGCGCGATAGGTATCGATCCGCTTGTTGGACATGATCCGATAGAGCCACGCCTTGAGGTTTGTTCCTGGCCGAAACGACCTGAAATTGGCGTAGGCGGCGTTCGGGGCGGTGTTCACCCGCAACTGCGACATGTGTGAGCGTGAAGTGGCGATGTTTTTGCGACTGGCCGGGGTGAGCCGCCGCACCGATGAATATGCCAACCGTCTCATCATTGCGGTGATCGGTCCGGCGACGTCGCGGCTGCGCGGGGTCGGCGGCTTGCGTGCGGACATCACCGTCGATGACATCGCCAGTTCGTCCGCATGACCGTCGCCGCCGACAATGAGGAAAGCCGCGCGAAGGCGATAGGCATATTGCTCGCCGGCGTCATCCGTCCGGTCGAGCACCACACCGGTCACAGCGTTCGAACCTGACGGCTGGCACCGGGATCACTACCGGCCGATCTACCTTCACGCCTCAACCCAATGGAGGAACTCAATGATGAATCCCCGCCTACGCGGCGTAGTTCTCTGAGTGGCTCGACAACCTCGTCGATCGTCTCGCACTGCTGAAATAGACGATTCACCAAGAGTGGTGACCGACTTCGAGCGATGAAATAAACTGGAACGTCGAGCGACGCCGCCAACCGGCGGGTTCAGCATGCGGCGTCGAGGAGGTCGCGGACGCGGTCGAGGTAGCCCGGGAGCGGGTCGTGGCTGGTGCTGACGATGCGCAGCTGCCCGTTGAAGGTGCACACGCCGGAAGCTAGTTCGCCCTGGACCTGGACGAGAATCGCCGGCCCCCAGATCGCCACCGGGCGCACCGCCTCGGGCGGCCCCATGTCAAGGACACGCAGGTTGGATGCGAACGCCTCGAAGCTCAGCCCCCCAACCATGAAGGCTTCTGCGTCCTCGGGTGTCGCATCGACACCGATGAACTGTTCGGTGCCAGCCGACGCGCAGAGCAGAGCGGGTACCGACCGCGCCACGGAGAGTTGGTCTCCGACGGTGCGCGCCATGTCCCACAGTTCGGTGAGCTGGTCACGGGTGAAGGCCGTGCGAGCCGCGGTGAAGTACAGGCACACGTCGTCGTGCACGCCGATGTGGCCGCGGACGTCGACGGGGGTCACCATCCGGACGAACTCGGTGCGGCCTGACTCGAGGATCGCCCGG
Organism: Mycobacterium sp.; assembly: GCA_025965815.1. Classification (GTDB taxonomy): domain Bacteria; phylum Actinomycetota; class Actinomycetes; order Mycobacteriales; family Mycobacteriaceae; genus Mycobacterium. The sequence goes on along the minus strand of JAOPWF010000622.1, from coordinate 1,022 downwards.
GTCATGGCCGCCACCAGCGCCGAGTGCACGGTGGTCCGCTCGGCGCGGGCGCGGGCGACCAGCCGCCGGGTCAGGTCCTCGTCGAAGCAGACGGCGCTCAGAAGGGGCGGGGCGCCGTCGAAGGGCCGGATCGTGGACGGGGTGGCGAGCCAGTCCGGCTGGGCCGGCGGCGGCTGACGGTTGGCGGCCAGCGCGGCGGCGGGCTGCGCGTCGCGCAGGCGGCCGATCAGTTCCTCCTGCGACCGCGGGACGGGCAGCGCCGCCACTTCGTGCCCGTTCAGCGCCGAGAACAAGTCCCGCAGGATGTATCCGGCTGACACTCCGTCGACGATGGCGTGGTCGACGGTCAGCACGATCGCGGGCCGGGTACCGGGCCCCGAGCGCAGCAGCACCACCCGAATCATCGGCGCGATATAGGTGTCGAAGGGGCGGGTCAACTCCTGGGCGACAACATCACGCCAGCTACGGCCCGTCTCGGCGTCCATCACGGTGACCGGGATCGGCGGCACTCTCCCCGGGCGGTAAAACCCCAGCCCGCTCTGCGGGTGATCCTCGACGTAGACGTTGAGCAGCGGGTGGCGCTGCTGCACCAGGCGCAGGGCGGCAGCAAGCGCGTACGGATCCAGGTCATCAGCAAGCTCGGCCACCACGCAGAAGTGCATCGTGTTCTTCTGCTGGCGCCGGTGATACATCCGCTCGAAAGCACCCAGCGAACGAACCAACGCGGCTGCCGCCCCGGCGGCGAACGAACGCAATCCGACGCCCCCGGCGTCGAACTCGGTATCACGCCCAACCATCAGCTACCTCCATAAGCCCCTGCACATCCAGCCCTGAACGTTGTGACACCAGTCTTGTCACGTGGCCCATCAGGAGGCTTGAACCCGTGCGACAGGCTGATGTACCGCCGCGTCACGAGGCCCGGTCGTCGGAGCGAAATGCGTTGCGGTAGTCCGTGGGTGAGCTGCCGTAGTGGGTCTTGAAGGTGCGGCTGAAGTGGCTGGTGTCCGAGAAACCCCAGAGGT
>JAOPWF010000172.1 GCA_025965815.1 Mycobacterium sp. | reverse complement strand
CTGCGAGCATCTCGATGCCAGGCTGGCCCGAGTGAGCCACGAAACCATCTATCAGTGCCTGTATGTGCAGGTCCGTGGCAGTCTGCGCGCTAATCTGCACCAGCGCTTATCCACCAAGCGCACTGCCCGAAAACGCGGTGCCGCAGTCTGCACCGTGGTCACAACAGAGCGATCGACAGCCTCGTCGAGCGGGCCAGCCGCTTCACGATGCTGCTGCACCTGCCCGACGATCACAGCGCCGAGACGGTCGCGACCGCGATGATCGAGGCTATGGGTGAGCAACCTGAGCATCTGCGCCGATCGATCACCTGGGATCGCGGCAGCGAAATGGCCGACGACTCGCCATTCCTTAGCCAAGCCGCATGACTGTTGCACTAACCGATTGACAATGCCACCACCACTGTGACACACGTGGTTTCAGAACCGAGACCGTTAGGCCTTGCGGGATCTGCCGCACACAGCGATCAGTCCGACCTGACCTCCTCATGCACGGTCGTCTGCCAGCCCCCGGCGATATCACCATGGTGCGGGCCGTGATCGGCGTGGCACGCCGCCGGCGGTGACGGCGGGATGTCCAGTGCCGGATTGCCGTCGAAGAAGCCGATCGGCTTGAGGTGGAAGCCCGTGTACGCGCACGGCATCACCGGCCAGTCCTCCGGCCGCACAATGTGATGCGCCCCAACGGTGTACCAGAGCACGACATCGGTGTTGTCCAACGGAGCGTCGTCGGCGATGTACTCCGGCAGGCCCTGGGCGTCCGGGGACTGGTACATGTAGTCACCCGCGGCGTACATCTCGCCGGGCTCATACTTGGTGACCCACAGGTTGTGCTGCACGAACCGCGCGCGGTCGTAGATGTAGGAACCCTCCTGCACCATCACCGGCACGATGTCGCGGGGCACCAGTTTGTAGGCCACCGGACTGCCGAGTTCGTTCACCTCCGAGGGATTGGTGACCTTCCAGTAGCGGCCGGTTGACCAGTCCCAGTCCCTGGCGCCCTTCGCCTCGGACTCGACGAGTGTCTCCTGCGTGATCCACGCGTTGCGGTGCGGGTTGAGCGCCGGATCCGGCTCGGGGACCGAATCCACCTCGTAGACACTGTTTCCCGGTCCGTCAATGCTCATGTCGAGCCGGAAGTTGAAGAAGTGCTGGTGATTGGGACCGTAGATACCCGGCGCCACCAGCTTGCCCCACCTGGGCAGCTCGCCTTCGGCGATGGCCCCGGTGGTGAGAACTCCGCTGAGCTTGACCTCGACCTCGATCGACGCGTCGCTGTAGAAGTGCCAGAAGAAGCCGTACTCGTAGTTGCCGACGGTGGCGATCATCGAGATCACCAGGCGCCGTGACCGGCGTACCTCGACCTCGCCGGTCCGGAAGTCGGTGTGCTTCCAGGAGATCCCGTAGTCCTCTTCGTGCATGCAGATGGCATTCGGGATGGTGACGGCGTTGCCGTTGGAATCATTCACCATCCCGTCGAAGTAGTGGATCTCGCCCAGACAGTCGCAGCCGAGCGTCAACGGGTTCGCCGAGAACCCCATCCCCACTTCGCCCATGTCGAAAACGTTCTTGTTCCAATGCGTCGGCTCGGTGTCGCCATAGGGCACAACCATTTCCGACAGCGACGCCCGATAGACGATGGGCCGGGTCCGACCGCGGTCGGTGTAGCTGATCTCGTGCAGGACGATGCCCTCGCGGGGGTTGAAGCCGATCCGCAGCGCCCACTTCTGCCACTGCACCTTCCACCCGTCGACGGTGAAGCTGGGTCCGTCGGGCTGGGTGATCTCGATCGGCTTGACCCCGTCCCGGAACTCGCTGAACGCGGGCCGGTTGTTCCCGGAGAACATGAACTTCTCGGCGTAGTTGCCCGCGGTCGGCGGCATCGGCACCACGCCGTGATCCTCGATATCGATGACCTTCATCGCGTCCAGATCGAAGGTGACGATCAGAACTTCGACCGGTCGCGCGTAGCCGTGTTCGGACGGCGCCGCACGCATGAAGGTCAGCGGACGGCAGATCAGCGCGGAATTGTCGTAGTGATCCTGCGCGCCGTAGTAGCCGGCCGGCCAGGGATCGATCATCGCCAAGTCGAAGTCGGTGACGCCGCGCTTGCGCATCGCCTCCTGCCAGCGGGGATCGTTGCGAACCGTCTCCTCCACACCGGTCATGTGCTCGACAAGGTACGACGGGAAGCGGCCCGGGATCGCCTTCCAGGAGTCGATCACCCTCGCGCCGATGTCGACGATCGCTTCGTACACCATTTTCGCGGCACCGTCGTACATCGTCGCGAACGCCCGCCGAGGCAGGCCGGCCGCGGACTCGAACGTCAGGTCCGGCGTCTTGGCCGGCTCCGCGAGCTGGATCATCACGAACTTCAGTGTCGGAGTTAAATATTCCGAACTGGTGATGACCGCCGCGGCGCCCTCGATCTCGGCGCCGGTGAGCGGATCCAACGGGTAGCGGACGCCGTCGTCCGTACCGGAGGCGCTCAATACAGTGCTGTCCATCGTCATGCGTTAAACCGCCTCGGGGCTTGGTGATTCGGATTTCTTGAGATCGAGGACGGCCAGGTGTGCCAGCGAGTCCTCCTGGTTGACCTTGG
>JAOPWF010000105.1 GCA_025965815.1 Mycobacterium sp. | reverse complement strand
GCGTAGCCGCAACGGACTGATCAGCGAAGCGAGGCCCAGGTCGGTGTAGAAGTCGTCGGGAACCGCCAGGATGTCCGACGCGGGCTGCTCGTCGAGACCGGCCGCCAGGATGGCGGCGAAACCGCGGGTCGTGGGCGCCTCGGCGGGCGCGCTGAAGTACAGCCGCACCCGGTCCGGGTCGTCGGCGTCGACGTGCAGAAACAGCGGCGACTGGCACTCGGGCACCGGTTCCATCGCGGCCGGCTCGAGGTCGGCCGGCAACTCAGGAAGCTCGTTGGCGAATTCCAGCAGCATCGTGAGCTTGTTCTGCCCCTCGACGCTCTGGAAGTCCGACACCACCTCGGCCAGGGGCTGCGGAAGCGTCATGACCCCGGAGGTGTGCCCGGCTGCTCACCGGTGACGATCGGCACCCGCACCGTGTTTCCCCACTCCGTCCACGAGCCGTCATAGTTGCGGACGCCGGGGATGCCCAGCAGATGGGTGAGCACGAACCAGGTGTGGCTGGAGCGCTCACCGATCCGGCAGTAGGCGACGACTGGCTTTTCTGGATCGCCTGACGTTACGAACTCGTACACGTCGTCCAGCTCACCGCGGCCGCGGAAGCGCCCGCTGTCTTCGGCGGCCTTCGCCCACGGCACCGACACCGCGGAGGGAATGTGGCCGCCGCGCAGTGCGCCTTCCTCGGGGTAGTCCGGCATGTGGGTGCGCTCGCCGGTGTACTCCTGCGGGGACCGCACGTCGATCAGCGTCTGCGAACCCAGGTGCTCCAGGACGTCGTCCTTGAAGGCGCGGATCGGCGCGTCGTTGCGGGTCACCACCGGGTAGCCCGACGCCGCCTTCGACGGCACGTCCAGCGTGGTGTCGCGGCCGTCGTTGATCCACAGGTCACGCCCGCCGTTGAGCAGTCGCACATCCTCATGGCCGAACAGGGTGAAGACCCACAGGGCGTAGGCGGCCCACCAGTTGCTCTTGTCGCCGTAGATGACCACGGTGTCGTCGCGCGAGATGCCCTTGCGGTTCATCAGGTCGGCGAACTGCTCGCCGTCGATGTAGTCACGCACCTTCGGGTCGTTGAGATCGGTGTGCCAGTCGACCTTCACCGCGCCAGGGATGTGCCCGACGTCGTAGAGCAGCACGTCCTCGTCGGACTCGACGATGGCCAGGCCCGGGCTGCCCAGATGCGCGGACAGCCAGTCGGCGGTGACGAGCCGTTCGGGGTGGGCGTAGGACGCCAGAGCGGGGCTTGGATCGGGAGGCAGTGGCACACAGCGAGCCTACAGCGGGTTGGTATCCCACAGTCGTGCGATGGACAGTCCGACGCGTTCGAACAATCTGCGGGTCAACGGCAGTCCGATTCCGACCACGTTCGACGGATCCCCGTCGATCCCGTCGATGAACCACCCGCCGAGGCCGTCGAGGGTGAACGCGCCCGCGACCCGCAGCGGCTCGCCGCTGGCCAGGTAGGCGGCCAGGTCATCCGGGGTGGGCACTCCGAAATTCACTGTGGTCGTAGCGGATTCGAGTTCACGATGGGTCACCGCGCTGTGCTGTAACCGGATAACGCAATGTCCGGTGTACAGCTGTCCGCTGCGGCCGGCCATCTGCTCCCACTGCCGGCGTGCGGTGGCAGGCGAGTCCGGTTTCCCGCGCAGCTCGCCGTCGCAGTACAACATCGAATCACAGCCGATGACAACGCAATCCGCCGCCACGGCCGGCGGCACGATCTGCACCACGCGGTCGGCCTTGGCGCCGGCCAGCGCGCAGGCGACGTCACCGGGTGAGGCGGCGGAATCCAGCGCAGCCACGACGGCGTCTTCGTCGACGCCGGAGACCAACACGAGTGGGTCGATACCCGCTTGGCGGAGCACCTTGAGCCGGCCCGACGAGGCCGACCCGAGCACCACCCGGGTCATCGCCGCATTTTGTTCCGTTCCAGCAGGGTGACCAGCTGCCAGCTGAAGACGGCGTAGCGCAGCTTGTCCTCCGGGCGGCCCCACAGGTTGAGCGCCTGCGGGCCGGGCTCGGGCGCGGGGCCGGCGGCGCTGCTCAGCACCGCTACGAGCGCGGCCAGCTCCTCGTCGGTCGGCTGACCCTTGAGCACCCGGAACTCCGGGTGGCGCGGCGTCTCGTCGACGATGTCGGTCGTGAGCTGGGCGGCGTCGCTGACCTCGACGATGTCGTCGGGGCTCACAGGGGGATGTTCCCGTGCTTCTTGGGCGGCAACTGGACGATCTTGCGCTCGAGCAGTCGAAGCGCGGTCGCGACATAGCCCCGCGTGTGCGACGGCGGGATCACTGCGTCGACATAACCGCGCTCGGCGGCGATGTACGGATTGACCAGGGTGTCCTCGTAGTCCTGCTGCAGTTCCAGGCGCAGACCGTCGACGTCCGCGCCGTCCTTGGCCGCCTCGGCCAGCTGCTGGCGATAGACGAATCCGACCGCTCCCGACGCGCCCATCACCGCGATCTGCGCCGTCGGCCATGCGACGTTGACGTCGCAGCCCATGTCCTTGGAACCCATCACGCAGTAGGCGCCGCCATAGGCCTTGCGGGTGATGACGGTGATCTTGGCGACGGTGGCCTCGCCGTAGGCGTAGAGCAACTTGGCGCCGCGGCGGATGATGCCGTTGTACTCCTGGTCGGTCCCGGGCAGGAAGCCTGGCACGTCCACCAGCATGACGATCGGGATGTTGAAGCAGTCGCAGGTGCGAACGAACCGGGCCGCCTTCTCCGAGGCGTTGATGTCCAGGCAGCCGGCGAACTGGGTGGGCTGGTTGGCGACGATGCCGACGGGGCGCCCGTCGACGCGACCAAACCCGACGATGATGTTGGTGGCGTAGCCGGACTGCACCTCGAGGAACTCGTCGTCGTCGAGGATGCGGGTGATGACCTCGTGCATGTCGTAGGGCTGATTCGGCGAATTCGGGATCAGCGTGTCCAGCTCGAGGTCCTCCTCGGTGAGGTTGTCCTCGACGGCGCCGCTGGGCACCGGAGCCGGATACCGCGGCGGGTCGGCGTAGTTGTTGCTCGGCAGGTAGGACAGCAGGTCGCGGACGTAGTCGAAGGCGTCCTGCTCGCCCGAGGCGACGTAGTGCGCCGTGCCTGACTTGGCCATGTGGGTGTGCGCGCCGCCCAGTTCTTCCATGGTGACGTCCTCGCCGGTGACCGTCTTGATGACGTCGGGCCCGGTGATGAACATCTGGCTGGTCTGGTCGACCATCACGACGAAATCGGTGAGCGCGGGGGAGTACACGTGGCCCCCGGCGGCAGCCCCCATGATCAGCGAGATCTGCGGGATGACGCCGGAGGCCAGGATGTTGTTTCGGAAGATCCGGCTGTAGAGGCCGAGCGAGACGACGCCTTCCTGGATCCGGGCGCCGGCGCCGTCGTTGATGCCGATGAGCGACCGGCCCGTCTTGATCGCCAGTTCCTGGATCTTGACGATCTTCTCGCCGTAGACCTCGCCAAGGCTGCCGCCGAACACCGTCGCGTCCTGGCTGAAGATGCAGACGTCACGGCCGTCGATGGTGCCGTAGCCGGTCACGACGCCGTCGCCGAGCGGTCGCTTCTCACCCAGCCCGAAGTTGGTGCTGCGGTGCCGGGCCAGCGCGTCGAGTTCGACGAACGACCCCTCGTCCAGCAGCGCGTTGATGCGTTCGCGGGCGGTCAGCTTGCCCTTTTCGTGCACCTTCTGCACCGCGGCTTCGCCGACGGGATGAAGCGTCTCTTCGGTCCGCTTCCGCAGGTCGGCCAGCTTGCCCGCGGTCGTGTGGATGTCGATCTCGTGCTCAGCGGAGGGTTCGGCTGAGTGCTCGGAAACGCTCGTCATGG
>JAOPWF010000078.1 GCA_025965815.1 Mycobacterium sp. | reverse complement strand
GTAGTCGGCGTGGTCGATCGTGCAGAGCAGTACGCGACCCTGCGTCGAGAGGAAGAGGCAGCGGATGTTGCCGGACGGCGTGCGGATGCCGGGCAGATTCGTCGCAGCCGCAGCCGGCACGGCCGAGCAGAGGCCAAGAAGGCAGAGGGTGAGGAGACGGGCGGATCGACGGGACACAGTGCGAGCGTACGTCCCGGCCACGCTTCTCGCCGGGACCGGGTTATCCACATGTTCAACAGAATCCACAGGCGTTGGACAGCCTCGTCGCGGGCGCGGATACTCCCGCGATGAGCGAACGTCTCTCCGTCGGCACCGCGACTCTCACCTGCGAGGAATGCGGCCGGCCGTGGCTTCGAAGCTTCGAGATGTGGCGGACGTACCTCACAGACCACGAGCCGCCGCAGGCCGTCACCTACTGCCCGGATTGCGCCCATCGGGAGTTCGATCCCTTGCCGCCGCCTGAAGCCGGGGATGAGCGGGCCGCCGTCGTACAGACGCGGGAGAAGCGGATCCATGTCTTGCTCGGGACCGTGCGCGGTCGCAGATGGTCACGCTACGCGCTCATCGCGGCGCTCGCGGTGTCGGTCCTCGGGAACGTCTTCGCCGCGACCCAGTAACGCGGGCGGCGAGTGCGCCGCTAGCGGATCTCGCCGATCGAGAGGTAGTAAGGCTGTCGGGCGATGGTTACCTCCCACGCGTTGTACGCGAACCGGAGCATGCGCCCATCCTTGGTGCGGATGGGCGTGACCCCGTGATGAGCCCCGGTCGCGAGCATCTCCTGGTAGGCATCCGAGGCATCCGGCGCAACCGCGATGTCGGTGACACGCAGCGAAAGCAGCTCTTCACGTTCGTACCCCAACACGTCGCAGGCGGTCCGATTCACCGCCGCGTATCGCATCCCCCTATCGGCCAGAAAGGCGAGAGCGGGCGCGTGCTCGAGCGCCTCACCGAGCAAAGACTGTTGAATCGCGGAATGCGACAAGCCGTCGATTTCGGCAAGCATCGTCTACCCCCAAAATCAGTTGTCACCACGACCGTGGCCCGGACCGGATTGTAATTCCGCAGGTGCTTTGCGCCAAGGGGGGTGCTAGTGCTTCTTCGGGGCCACTTTCTGGTGCTTCTTTGCTGCGTGCTTCGCGACCGGGTTGGCTTTGGGTTTCACCCCGGGCTTGCTGATGATCTGCGTTTGCCTTGGCCCCAGCACCACCCTGCCCGCGGTCACTGTTAGTTCGTGAACCGCCACGCTCGTCAGCCCACTCGCGTCCACCGTGATCTCGGTGACGTTGTACGTGCCAGGGCCGCTGTAGGAATGCGTTGGGGTGGTGCCGGCTGCGGCGGTGCCGTCACCGAACTGCCATGTGTGCGATGCGATCGCGGCAGTGCCTTGCGCCGAGGCGTCCGTAAACGTGACGACGTTGGGATTCACCAGTGCGGCTGTGAAGTCGGCAACAGGCGGCGTTGCCGGCTGCCTCACCGTTTGAGTGACCGTCGCCGACGGCGTTGCCGTGGTCGTCGCCGCGATCGTGGTCGTTGCGGGTGCCGTCGTCCCAGGGACGGTGCCGGTAGTTGTTCCTCCGGTAAGGGTCGTCACCGTGTTCGTCGGCGCCGGCGGTGTCGCAACCGGATAGGTGTGGTTGAAGTTGTAGTCGATTTGCTGAGTGCAGATGGGGCTGCAACCAACGGACTGCAGAGGAACGAATTCCTGCACGGCGACGCTGACCCACATGCTCGACCCAGCGTCCTGAGGCACCGTGACCGTGATGGTCCCCGAGTAGTTCCACGTCCCGTTCGAGCACGACACTGAGAGCGGCCTCCAACCACTTCCGCCCTCGGCGGGACCGAGAGGGCCAACGGCGGCATGACCGCTGGCCACCGCCTCGGTGTTCGGGCCGCACAACCCGTAAGGCAGGCCACCAGGCACGCCGCCGGAGACAGCGTCGCTGACGTCGATGACCAGACTTTGGCCGAGTGTCACCGTTCCGTTGTTGTCCCCGCCAACGGTCACACCGGCGACCGCAAGCCCACCGAAGGCAAACGTGAGCAGGCCAGCGCCTATGGCGAGCCGACGTTTCATTCTGTCACCATCGCATCAGAGTGTGTATGCGGCCGGCGCCTCTTGCAAGGGGCCGCCCGTCAGGGGCGGACGGCCGGTTGAAACGGTTTATGCGGATGAGAGGACTTGAACCTCCACGTCCTTTCGGACACACGGACCTGAACCGTGCGCGTCTACCAATTCCGCCACATCCGCGGGCCGGGGGATTGTAGCCGGGTCACGACTGGCCCCGAGGCCCTGGCTCCCGCGTACCATTGCGCACCTGCGCCGTCTCGCCCTCGTACTCCCCGCAGTACTCGTCTCGCTCGCCCTGCTCCTGGTGGGCGGCGCCACCGCGCGTCCTGCCGCGGCGCCGGCCGATCTCGTCGAGGTCGTCGTCACCCTGCCCCAGCCGCCGCTTGCCGCCGCGATCCTGCGCGACCGCGGGCTCGCCGCCGCCACGACGACCCGGCACCGGCTGAACCTCCGGGCGCCCGCCAGCGTGTCGTATCTCCGAACGCTCGCCGCCGCACAGCGCACGCTCCAGGCGCGCATCCAGCAGGCGATTCCCGGCGCGACCGCCCGCTGGCACTACGGCGTCGTCGCCAACGGCATGGCGGTCGTCGTCCCCCGCTCCCAGCTCGCACGGCTGAGCGCAGTGACCGGAGCCACGGTCTGGCCCTCCGTCACGTATCACCCGCTGCTCGACCGGACGCCGCAGCTGATCGGCGCAACCGCCGTTTGGGGGCCGACGCTCTCCACCTCCGGAAACGGGATGAAGATCGGGATCATCGACGACGGCCTCGACAAGACTCACGTCTTCTTCGACCCCACCGGCTACACGTACCCCGCCGGCTTCCCGAAGGGGAATACCGCCTACACGACGCCCAAGGTCATCGTGGCTCGCGCGTTCGCGCCGGCGACCCCCACGTGGAAGTACGCGAGCACGCCGTTCGACCCGCAGAACTCCGAGCACGCGACGAACGTCGCCGG
>JAOPWF010000032.1 GCA_025965815.1 Mycobacterium sp. | reverse complement strand
TCTGCTCGTTCTGGCTGGTCTCGGCGCTGGTGGAGATCGGCGAAATCAGCCGCGCCAAGCACCTGTGTGAGCGGTTGCTGTCGTTCGCCAGCCCGCTGCATCTGTACGCCGAGGAGATCGAACCGCGCACCGGACGGCACCTGGGCAACTTCCCGCAGGCGTTCACCCACCTGGCGCTGATCAACGCGGTGGTGCACGTGATCCGGGCCGAGGAGGAGTCGGACAGCTCGGGGGTGTTCCAGCCCGCGAACGCACCCATGTAGTCCCGGACCCGGGTTTTCCGCTGGACTTCGTGACAACCCGTTCGCCGAGCTGAATTCGGCCACCCTTTCGGTTCACTAGGTTAAACAAGAAGCTATGTTTGCCTGGCCCACATCACCGGGTCGGAGACGACGACTTCTGGCGAGAACGCATGACTGCAACCCGACTGCGACTACCGCGTCACCGAACGCTTGGTCGCCGACGCTGCGGGGCGCGCGCCGAGATCACCATCAGCCTCAACGGCCGCACCGAAACTCACGTCCACCCCGACTGACCGGCCGGTTCATGTCGATGCCGGCGACGTGATCCCGTGATGGAGTGCGGCGACGTCGGGATGGGCCCTGGTTCGTGACTTCCAGGCGTTCTCCCCGTACGTGTTGAAGATCGGGTTGGCCGGATCGGCCTCGACGCCGCGCGACTTCTGCGCGAGTTCGGGCGGCAGCGAAATGATCGGGATGGTGCCATCCAGCGCCGGGTTCAGGAAGAACGGGATCGAGACGCGGTCGGTGCCCGGCCGGGGAGCCACTACGCGGTGCCGGGTGGCCCGCAGGTATCCACCCGTCGCCACCTCCAACAACTCACCGATGTTGACGACGAAGGCGCCCGGCAGCGGCGGGACGTCGAGCCAGCGGCCCGGGGACAGCTCAACCTGCAGTCCCGTCGAATCGGGCTCGACCAGCAGCAGGGTGAGCACACCGGAATCCTTGTGCGCGCCAACACCTTGCGGGGTGTCCGCGCTGCCCGGGTAGCGGACCACCTTGATCAGCGTGGCGGGCAGGCCGGCGAAACTGTCGTCGAAGATGTCCTGCGCGGCACCGAGGGAGACCGCCCAGTGCCGGAGCAGCCGCAGTCCAACGGCGGACAGTGCGTCATCCCAGCTCTCGAAGGCGGACCGGAATCCGCGCGGAGCGGCCGGCCACAGGTTTGGGCCCTGCAGCCGCCGGTAACCCTGCGCGCCGTCGATGGCGGGACGCTCCGGACCGATGTCGACCTGCTCGCGCCAGTCGACCTTGCCGTTCGTCAGCTCACCGCCGACGCGCGAATAGCCGCGGAATTGGGGGCTTTTCAGCTGGCTTATCTCGTTTTTCAGCGCATCGGGGAGCGCGAAGAACTCCCGCGCCAGCCGCAGCACCACATCGAACCGCGCGGCAGGCACGCCGTGACCCACCAGATAGAAGAAGCCCGACTCGCGCGTCGCCTCGCGCAGCCGCGACCGGAACCCGCTCGGGTCGCTGTGCGCGTCGGCCAGATCAAGAACCGGAAGCATGACCGCTACTTCCCTGCGGCGTTCGCGACCATCTCGTCGGTGATGGTCTCGCCCTCGTCCTTGATGGAGTAGCCGCAGGCCCAGGCTTCGACGGTGACGTTGGACACCGCGGACAGTGCGTGCTGACATCCCCAGCCGCCGGCGTCCTGCTGTTCGGTCATCTGGCTGATGGTGGTGTCGCCGACCTTCACGTCTCCCAGGTGCCACGCGTAGGAGTCCCCGTCGGTGAAGGTGTCAACAGTGGATTTCGCGCACGATTCCCATTGCGACTCGGACGTGTCGACGAATTTCCGGGCGTTGTCCGCCGACGGGTACAGCACGGCGGTCTGTTCCACCCAGTGGTCGTTGTCCTGGTCGGGCTCGCGGGCGACCTCGTCGCGCACCGCCGTCCACCCGGTTTTGGCGTAGACCGCTTTCTCCCCGCCGAAGATGGCGCCCAGGCAATCCGAATCGCTGACCTCGTCGGAGTTGTCGTTCATCTCCTGCGACGACGTCGTGACCTTCATCTGGGTGGATCCCAGGATCCCGTTCAGGTCACCGATGCTCAGCAACACGTCGTCGAGCGCCGGCTCCTGCAGCGGCGGCACGTTCGCCGGGGCGGCATTCTGGGCGCGCACCGCGTTGCCGGCCACGGTGCTGACGCAGCCGGACAGCGGCACACAGAGGGCGATGACGGCACCCGCTGCACAGGCCCGCAACGCCGTGTTGAGGAACGTCACCGTGTTGAGGAACGTCACCGGGATATTGTGACCGACCGCGGTCCCGAAAGCGGGTCAGCGCGGAACTTCGGCCCGGTCGTGGTGGTCTGTCGCTACTTTTTCGCCTTGTCCGCGGCGGCGTCGTTGGACAGCGCCGCGACAAATGCCTCCTGTGGCACGTCAACCCGCCCGATCGTCTTCATCCGCTTCTTGCCCTCTTTCTGCTTTTCCAGCAGCTTGCGCTTGCGGGTGATGTCGCCGCCGTAGCACTTGGAGAGCACGTCCTTGCGCAGCGCCCGAATGTTCTCCCTGGCGATGATCTTGGAGCCGATCGCGGCCTGCACCGGGACCTCGAATTGCTGACGCGGGATGAGTTCCTTCAGCTTGGAGGTCATCTTGTTGCCGTAGGCCGCGGCCGAGTCCTTGTGCACGATGGCGCTGAAGGCGTCGACGGCCTCACCCTGCAGCAGGATGTCGACCTTGACCAGGTCGGCCTCCTGCTCGCCGGCCTCCTCGTAGTCGAGGCTGGCGTAGCCGCGGGTGCGTGACTTCAGCGAGTCGAAGAAGTCGAAGATGATCTCGCCGAGCGGCATGGTGTAGCGCAGTTCCACGCGAGTGGGCGAGAGGTAGTCCATGCCACCCAACTCGCCGCGGCGCGACTGGCACAGCTCCATGATCGTGCCGATGAACTCGCTCGGCGCGATGATCGTGCACTTCACGATTGGCTCGTAGACCGTGCGGATCTTGCCCTCGGGCCAGTCCGACGGGTTGGTGACCGTCAGGATTTCGCCGTCGTCCGCTTTCCCTTCGAGGACGACGCGGTAAACCACGTTCGGCGAGGTCGAGATGAGGTCCAGACCGAACTCGCGCTCGAGGCGCTCGCGGGTGATCTCCATGTGCAGCAGACCCAGAAAGCCGCACCGGAAGCCGAATCCCAGCGCGACCGACGTCTCGGGCTCCCACGACAGCGCGGCGTCGTTGAGCTGCAGCCTCTCCAGCGCGTCGCGCAGGTTCGGGTAGTCGGAGCCGTCGACGGGATAGAGCCCGGAGTACACCATCGGCCGGGGTTCGCGATAGCCGGTCAGCGGCTCGGTGGCGCCGTGGCGCGCGGTCGTGACAGTGTCGCCGACCTTGGACTGGCGGACATCCTTCACCCCGGTGATCAGGTAACCCACC
>JAOPWF010000006.1 GCA_025965815.1 Mycobacterium sp. | reverse complement strand
GTCATCCGGTACAACCCTGCGGAGTTCCCGACCCGCTGAGGCCGCAGGGTTCAGTCCGGTGACAGGAACGCCCGCAGCGCTGCCGAGTAGGCGGCGACGTCGTGGGCGCCCATCAGCTCGCGCGCGGAGTGCATGGCGAGCTGGGCCGCGCCGACGTCGACGGTCGGAATGCCGGTGCGCGCGGAGGTCATCGGCCCGATGGTCGATCCGCAGGGTAGGTCGGCCCGGTGCTCGTAACGCTGCAGCGGCACTCCCGCCTGCAGACAGGCCAATGCGAACGCCGCGGCCGTCCGCCCGTCGGTGGCATAGCGCAGGTTGGGCTGCACCTTGAGCACCGGGCCGGCGTTGACCTCGATCAGATGGCCGGGCTCGTGGCGGTCGGGATAATTGGGGTGCGTCGCGTGGGCCATGTCGCCGGACGCCACCATCGAATCGGGGATCCGCCGCAGGAAGTCTTCGCGCCCGCCGCCTGCCGCCAGCACGATCCGCTCGAGCACGGTCAGCAGCAGCTCGGACTGGGCGCCGTGATCCGACGTCGAGCCCACCTCTTCGTGGTCGAACAGCGCCAGCACCGGCAGGTAGCCGCGCGGGTCGGCCGCCAGGAACGCCTCCAGCCCGGCATAACAGGTGCCCTGGTTGTCCAGCCGGGGGGCGCTGACCAGGTCACCGTCTACACCGGAGAGCGTCGACGGGGTGAGGTCGTGGGTCATCAGGTCCGCGCCGAGCACATCATCGGGGTTCACCCCGGCCCGCTCGGCGACGTAGCCGAGGAACGACCGCGTCCCGGTACCCACCCCCCAGACCGCGTTGACATGCCGCTGCGGGTCCAGCGCCACGGCCTTGCGGTCGTCGGCGAGGTGGATCGCCAGCTGTGGTACCCGCAGGATCGGGGTGTCGATCCGGATGAGGCGGTGGTCGATGGTGTCGCCGGTGCTGATCCCCGAGTCGCTGCGCTCTCCCCCGCGAGCGGGAGGTGCCCCCAGCCCGCCGGCCCGCACCGACAGCCGGCCGCTGATGCCGAGGTCGCGGTCCAGCCAGGAGTTCAGCCACGCCCCGCCGTACGGTTCCAGCGCGACCACCTGCCAGCCCGAGACGAAGCGGTCCGGATGCTGCTTGACCCGCAGATTGGGGCTGTCGGTGTGGCCGCCGACGATACGGAACGGCCGGCCCGGACCCGCACCGGAGTTCCATGCCACCAACGAACCGGCCCGCACCGTGAAGAACCGGCCCGCGCCCCCGTTGCGGTCCGGCCACGCCTCGGATTCCCTCAGCTCCGTATAGCCCGCGTCCCGCAACCGCTGCGCCACCGTGACGCAAACGTGGAAGGGCGATGGCGACGCGTCGATGAAATCGCACAGGCCGTGCGCGCTGGCCGACATGTTGATCATCTTCGTCGTCGCTGTCGATTGGTTGCCATTAGGGTCAGGGAATGCCTCCGGCCCTGCCGCAGCCCGTGCTGGCACCGCTGACACCCGCAGCCATCTTTGTGGTCGTCACCATCCACGACGGTGGCGAACAGACAGTCCACGACACGCTCGGCGATATCTCCGGGCTGGTTCGCGCGATCGGGTTCCGCGACCCGACGAAGCGCCTGTCGGTGATCACCTCGATCGGCTCCGACGCGTGGGACCGGTTGTTCGCCGGACCCCGTCCGGCCGAGCTGCATCCGTTCGTCGAGCTCGAGGGCCCCCGGCACCACGCCCCGGCCACGCCAGGAGATCTGCTGTTCCACATCAAGGCCGAGACCATCGACGTCTGCTTCGAGCTGGCCGGGCGCATCCTCAAGGCGATGACGGGCGCGGTCACCGTCGTCGACGAGGTGCACGGCTTCAAGTTCTTCGACAACCGTGACTTGATGGGCTTCGTCGACGGCACCGAAAACCCTGACGGCCCACTGGCGGTCAGCGCCACCGAGATCGGCGATGAGGATCCGGACTTCGCCGGTTCATGCTATGTGCATGTGCAGAAATACCTGCACGACCTGACCGCGTGGGAGTCGCTGTCGGTCACCGAGCAGGAGCGGGTGATCGGCCGGACCAAGCTGGCGGACATCGAACTCGACGACGACGCGAAGCCGGCCAATTCGCACCTGGCGCTCAACGTGATTGAGGACGAGGACGGCAACGAACTGAAGATCGTCCGGCACAACATGCCGTTCGGCGAGGTGGGCAAGTCCGAGTTCGGCACCTACTACATCGGGTATTCCCGGACACCGGCCGTCACCGAGCGGATGCTGCGCAACATGTTCATCGGGGATCCGCCGGGAAACACCGACCGCATCCTCGATTTCTCCACCGCCGTCACCGGCGGGCTGTTCTTCACCCCCACCGTCGACTTTCTCAACGACCCCCCACCACTACCCGACGAACCGGCAGCGGCAGACGAGCCGGTGACTGATGCCGGCCCGGCGGGCGCCGCATATGCCGGCTCACTCGCGATCGGCAGCCTGAAAGGAACCCGGCAATGAACAACCTCTACCGCGACTTGGCACCGATCACCGAAGAAGCCTGGGACGCAATAGAAACCGAGGCCACTCGGACTTTCAAGCGGCATATCGCCGGACGGCGGGTCGTCGACGTCAGCGCGCCGGGCGGACCGGTGACCGCGGCGATCAGCACCGGACACCTGCTCGACGTCCCGCCACCGAGTGACGGTGTGGTCGCGCACTTGCGCGAGAGCAGGCCGCTGGTGCGGTTGCGCGTGCCGTTCACGCTGTCCCGCATCGACATTGACGATGTCGAGCGGGGTTCGCAGGACTCCGACTGGGATCGGGTCAAGGAGGCCGCCAAGAAGCTGGCCTTCGTCGAGGACCGGGCAATCTTCGAGGGCTACGAGGCTGCGTCGATCGGGGGCATCCGCAACTGCAGTTCCAACACGGCGCTCGCCCTGCCCGAGGATGCCCGCGACATTCCCGACGTGATCTCGCAGGCGCTGTCCGAACTGCGGCTGGCCGGCGTGGACGGCCCCTACTCGGTGCTGCTGTCGGCCGACGTCTACACCGCGGTGAGCGAGACGTCCGACCACGGCTATCCGATCCGCGAGCATCTCAACCGGCTGGTCGACGGCGAAATCATCTGGGCACCGGCCATCGACGGGGCGTTCGTGCTCAGCACCCGAGGGGGCGACTTCGACCTGCAACTCGGCACCGATGTTTCGATCGGCTATCTCAGTCACGACGCCGACACCGTGCAGCTCTATCTGCAGGAGACGCTGACGTTCCTGTGCTACACCGCGGAGGCGTCCGTCGCGCTGACGCCCTGACTTCCTTGCGCGAGCTGGGGGCACGCCCCCACAAGCGGGAGGTACCCCACTCGCTTGCGGGGGCGCGTGTCTGTCCTTCGACACGCCGTGAAACGCCAACAGTTTCCGCACGCTCGCTCCGCGGGTGCGATGGCGGGCATCGGCTACGCGATCGCGTTGCAACTAGCCAAGGACGGCGCCGAGGTGATCGCGCACGGACGCAACGCCGAGCGCGGCGCCAAGACGTACGTGTCAACGAAAATGCAGGCGGCAAAGCAGGTTTCATAGCCGCAGACGGATCGGACGCCGACGACTTACGACGTTGGCCGCCGAGGCGCGCGACGTCGACATCCTGGTGAACAACGCGGGCATCTACCGGTTCGCGCCGACCTTCGACACCACCGACGCCGACTTCGACGACCAGAACAACACCAACTTGCGGGCGCCTACATCCTGGTCCAGAAGCTCGTCCCCGGCATCCTCGAGCGGGGCCGCGGATCGGTGATCAACGTGACCACCCTGGCGGCCACCGTCCCGGCCGCGGGCGCGGGCATCTACGGCGCCAGCAAGGCCGCGCTGGAACTGCTGACCAAGTTGTGGGCCGACGAGTTCGGCGCCGCGGGCGTGCGCGTCAACGCCGCCGCTCCTGGCCCACCCAGACGCCGGGAACCGACGAGATCGCCAACGCTTTGACGTTCTGGCCAGCCCTGCGGCCAGCTATGTCAACGGCTCGGTGCTGACCATCGGTGGCGGGTAGGCGATCAAGCCCGCCGCCTGAGCCATTCCGTTCTAAGCAGTGAGGATGGAATCAAGCGCGGAGTAAAACAGCCCGAGCCCGTCGTCGGACGGACCCGTGAGGGCCTCGGTCGCGTGTTCGGGGTGTGGCATGAGCCCGAGCACCCGGCCGTTGGCGGAGCTGATGCCGGCGATGTCGCGCAGCGAGCCGTTGGGGTTGTCCCGGTAACGGAACGCCACCCGTCCTTCGCCCTCGAGTTCATCGAGTACCGCCTCGGACGCGACATACCGGCCCTCGCCGGATTTCAGCGGCACCAGCAGGTCGGCCCCGGGTTCGTAGCGCGACGTCCAGGCTGTCTCGGTCGACGCGACCTGCAGCCAGACGTCGCGGCAGACGAAGTGCAGTCCGGCGTTACGGGTAAGCGCGCCGGGCAGCAGCCCCGCTTCGCACAGCACCTGAAAACCGTTGCAGATCCCCAGAACCGGCATCCCGCGGCCCGCGGCGGTGACGACTTCACCCATCACCGGCGCGAAGCGGGCGATGGCCCCGCAGCGCAGGTAGTCGCCGTAGGAGAACCCACCTGGAACCACCACCGCGTCCACGCCCTTGAGGTCGGCGTCGCCATGCCACAGGCTCAGCGCCTCGGCACCGGCGAGCCGCACCGCGCGGGAGGCGTCGACGTCGTCGAGGGTGCCCGGGAAGGTGATAACGCCGACGCGCGCGGTCATGACGTCTCCCTGGTCACGGTCCAGTCCTCGATGACGGTGTTCGCCAACAGCGATTCGGCGATCTCAGCGATCGCGGCGTCGTTCACGCTGTCGTCGACCTCGAGTTCAAAACGCTTGCCCTGACGGACATCTGAGATGCCGGCATGTCCGAGCCGACCCAGCGCACCGACGATCGCCTGACCCTGCGGGTCAAGGATCTCGGCTTTGGGCATGACGTGCACAACCACCCGGGCCACGCGCCGCTCCTCGCTGTTCGGTCCTGACTGCTCGGCGACAACTCTACCGGCGGCCGCGCTCGAGCCGCCTCACCGGCACGAGTCGATATAGGCCACGCACAGCGGCGCGGTCAGGGCGTCCAGCACCTGGGCATCCGGTATGACCGGATAACCAACCTTCGGCGGCGACGGCGCCCACAGCGCGAGCTCGGCCACGGAGCTGCTCTGGGGGTGCGCGACGAGGTACTGATGGAGCACCGGCTGGCCCAGGCCGGACCCGCTGATCACCGCGGCCATCCGGCCCGGCTCGTCGGTGGTGATCGACGGCGAGGCCTGCAGCGCGGTCAGCTGGCAGGCGCGCAGCGCGGCGACCGCGATCTGTAACGTCGTCTGCGCCGCCTGGCCGCCCCGCCAGGTCTCCCCGCGCCAGTGCATGACCTGAACCTGCAGCTGCCACCGGCCGTCCCCCGCCGGCACCGCCGCCTTGCTTGCAACCACGTAGTCACGGGCGTCACCGGGCAGTTTCGGGGTGGCGCACAGCTCCTCGAACCGGAACCGCGGCGCGACCGCCGTGACGGCCATGCCCGCCAGACCCGGCCAGTGGTACACCGAATGCAGCGGCACGGCCGTCGGATCGATCCACGCCGAATCGGGGATGCGATCGCAATTCGGCGGACAGTTGTCCGGAGCCGCATGAGCGGGCACCGCAACCGCAAAGCCCCAGATGGCCAGCACCGCCGCGAAAATGAGTCGCCCCATCACCCACCCCCTGAGCGCAGAATATAGGCATGCAATTGACGCATTTCGGACATTCGTGCTTACTCGCCAGTTTCAACGACAATTCGGGCACCGGCGCCGGTGCGGACACCGCCGTGCTGTTCGACCCGGGGAATTTCTCGCACGGCTTCGAGGGCATCACCGGGCTCTCAGCGATCCTGATCACCCACCAGCATCCCGACCACGCAGACAAGGCCCGGTTGCCGGCGCTCATCGAGGCCAACCCGGGTGCGGCGCTATACGCCGATCCGCAGACCGCCGCGCAACTCGGCGAGCCGTGGCAGGCCGTGCACGTGGGCGACAGCCTCACCGTGGGCGGCCTCTCGGTCCGCGGCGTCGGCGGGCGGCACGCCGTGATCCATCCGGAAATCCCTGTGATAGACAACATCTCGTATCTCATTGGTGACGGCGAGCATCCGGCTCGGCTCATGCATCCGGGCGACGCGCTGTTCGTTCCCGGGGAGCCGGTCGACGTGCTGGCCGCGCCGGCGGCGGCGCCGTGGATGAAGATCTCCGAGGCCGTCGACTACCTGCGTGCGGTCGCGCCGACCCATGCCGTGCCGATCCACCAGGCAATCATCGCCCCCGAGGCCCGCGGCATCTACTACGGACGACTCAGCGAGATGACCGACACCGACTTCCAGGTCCTCGAACCCGAAAACGGCACCGAATTTTAGGCGGCGTCGGTCAGGGCCGGAAACGGCCGCCAATCGTAGACGGCGGCGGCGCTGCGATGCATCAGCGCCAGGTCGACGGCATCCAGCACCGCCTGACGCGGCCCGGGCTTGCGCAACTGCCGCGCCGCCACCGCCAGCCGCACGGTGCCACCACGACGGGCGGTCCGTTCGGCCGACAGCACCAGCGTCCGGCACCACCACGGCTCGGTCAGAAAGCCCTCGCCGATGCCAAGGACCCGGGCCCGCACTGTGGTCTGACGGACCAGATCCGTCATCCCGCTCAGTCCGGCCAGTAGCCGGAAACCGTTGCGCGGCAACGCGGTAATAGTCCCGGGCGACACCGTCCACCCCGGCGCCGCGAACAGCCGGGTGCGCAAACCGAGATGCTCGAGCACCCGGTCGGCGCCCATCAGCCGCAGGTTCGCCTCATGCGCGGGCAGCGTGGCGAATTCGCCGCGAAGCTTCTTCGTCGCGGCCTCGTCGTAGCCGTGCAACACAATGGCGTCGCCACCGATGCGTCGCTTCGACAGCCACTCGACTGTCTCCCTGTCATCGTCGAGCCGGTAGCCACCCTTGAGCTTCGGGGCTACCAGAAATGACGCCGGCACCTTGCGTGCGTCTAGTTGTGCGCAGAACGCGTCCACATCGGACAGTGTGCGCTCGCTGATTCCGGAGATCGAGACGATCAATTCTCCTGCCACGCTTGCAGTATGGCAACGTCAGGTGACGCGACGGTTGCGAACACCCGGACGGGAGTTGGCCATCTGTTATCGCGGCAGCAGGGATTCGATGGCCGTGACCACCTCGGGCGAATCAGGCACCGTCCGCGGGCGGAACCGGTTGACCACCTCGCCGCCTGGTGCGAGCAGAAACTTCTCGAAGTTCCACTGCACATCGCCTGCCTCACCGGTGCCATCGGGCGTCTTGGTCAGTTCCGCATACAGCGGATGACGGTCGTCCCCGTTGACGTCGGTTTTCGCCAGTAGCGGAAACGTCACGCCGAAGGTGGTCGAGCAGAAGGTCTGGATCTCCGCAGCGGTACCAGGTTCCTGGCCCATGAACTGATTGCACGGCACACCGATCACAGTGAGCCCGCGGTCGGCGTAGTCCTGTGCCAGCTTCTCCAACGCGCTGTATTGCGGGGTCAGACCGCATTTCGAGGCCACGTTGACGACCAACACCGGGCCGTCTGCAAACTCCGCCAATGACGTCGGCTTACCGTCGAGCGTGGTCAGAGGGATCTGTGTAACCGCAGTTGAAGTCATGAGACGTGACGTCATCAACAGACAATTAGCTTGGCTGTCTAGGTAAACGCTGGCTAGGCTGACAAAGTGGTGCATCGCGCGGTCGATCCGTTGCCACGGAAATCCATGACGACACCGGTGGACGGTGCCGCCCAAAACAGTGGCCTCCACAACGGTTTCCCGCAGAACGGCAGCGGTCGCAGTGGTGCCGCTGACCTCCGCACGCCTCCCCCTCCACCGCGATCCGCTCCCCCTGAGCCGGCGGCCTCCGACGACTATCCGGACCAACTCGATTGGGCCCTGCTGAGGATCGCCGGTGTCTGTGTCCTGGCCGCGGTGATGGCGATTCTGGACACCACGGTGGTCAGTGTCGCCCAGCGGACATTCATCCGGGAGTTCGCGTCCACCCAGGCCGTGGTCGCCTGGACGATGACCGGTTACACGCTCGCGCTGGCGACCGTGATCCCGCTGACCGGTTGGGCCGCAGACAGATTCGGCACCAAGCGGTTGTTCATGGGCTCCGTGCTGTTCTTCACCCTCGGCTCGCTGTTGTGCGCGATGGCGCCTGACATCACGCTGCTGATCGCCTTCCGGGTGGTGCAGGGTCTCGGCGGCGGCATGCTCATGCCGCTGACCTTCACCATCCTCACGCGCGAGGCCGGCCCCAAGCGGCTGGGTCGGCTTATGGCGGTGCTCGGCATCCCGATGCTGCTCGGCCCGATCGGCGGACCGATCCTCGGCGGCTGGCGGATCGGGGCGGCGAGCTGGCATTGGATATTCCTGATCAACGTCCCGATCGGCGCGGTCGCGCACGTGTACGCCTACTTCGCGCTGCCGAAGGATAACGCCGAACC
>JAOPWF010000839.1 GCA_025965815.1 Mycobacterium sp. | reverse complement strand
CATCCAGTGGCGGGTCAGCCGGCCACGGCGGCCATGAACGATGTGGCCGACGCGCGGGAAACCTTCCAGCCGCCCTCGTTCACAAAGGTGACGCTCTGGGTGACCGGCGGGGTCTGCGGGCCGGAGGCGGTCACATTAGCCGTGGCCGTGTTGCCGGTCTGCACGGCGTCCGTCACCGAGATCGCCAGCGGCAACTTGCCTGCCGCGACGGCGTTGGCCAGCAGACGATCCGCGGTCCGGCCTTCGATGAGGCCGACGCCGTTTTGGATCCGGTTCATTTTGCTTGGGTCCCGGAATGAAACCCCCGGAGTGGCGAGATCGGTCAGCACCCCTTGAAGCTGCAGGTCCAGGTCGGACGGGTTGTCCAGCGGCAACGGAATATCGAACACCACGGGCTGCACTGCTGGCACGGAGGCCACCGAGGCGCCGGATGCAATAGAAGTCACACCAGCTGCTGCAGCGCCAACGACGGCGACTGCTGCCACACCGGTAACGAGGGTTTTCAGGGTCACGGCTGTCCTTTCGATCGGCCCGACTCAATCAAGAGGTTAACAGTGTTGCGCCTGTGTCGAATGACTAGACCGCACATGATCGCGAAATCGCCGGTAGCGTTGAAGTATCCACCGCACCAACTTCCGGTGTGGGAAAGGAGCGCAACATGGGTGAGTCAGAGCGTTCTGAAGCCTTCGGAACACCGATGTCCAGCGACGATGCTGCCGAATTGGAAGAGCTGCGGCGTGAAGCCGCTGTACTGCGCGAGCAGTTAGAGAATGCGGTAGGGCCCCAGAGCGGGTTGCGCAGCGCGCGCGACATCCATCAACTGGAGGCGCGGATCGATTCTCTTGCCGTGCGTAACTCCAAGCTGATGGAAACTCTCAAAGAGGCGCGCCAGCAACTTCTGGCGCTCCGCGAAGAGGTCGACCGCCTTGGCCAGCCGCCCAGCGGCTACGGCGTGCTGCTGGGAACACAGGACGACGAAACCGTCGACGTCTTCACATCGGGCCGCAAGATGCGCCTGACCTGCTCACCCAATATCGACGTCAAGTCGTTGAAGAAGGGCCAGACGGTCCGGCTGAACGAGGCACTGACCGTCGTCGAGGCCGGCAACTACGAATCTGTCGGCGAGATCTCGACGTTGCGCGAGATCCTGGCCGACGGACACCGCGCGCTGGTCGTCGGTCACGCCGACGAGGAACGCATCGTGTGGCTCGCCGAGCCGCTGGTGGCAGCCGAGCATCTCCCGGTCGACGTCGCCGCGGAACTCGAGGACGACTGGCGGCCCCGCAAGCTGCGTCCGGGCGACTCACTGCTGGTCGACACCAAGGCCGGCTACGCCTTCGAGCGGATCCCCAAGGCCGAAGTCGAGGACCTGGTCCTCGAAGAGGTGCCGGATGTCAGCTACCACGACATCGGCGGGCTGACCCGGCAGATCGAGCAGATCCGCGACGCCGTCGAGCTGCCGTTCCTGCACAAGGAGCTCTACCGCGAGTACTCGCTGCGCCCGCCCAAGGGTGTGCTGCTCTACGGTCCGCCCGGTTGCGGCAAGACGCTGATCGCCAAGGCGGTGGCGAATTCGCTGGCCAAGAAGATGGCCGAGGTTCGTGGCGACGACGCCCGCGAGGCGAAGTCCTACTTCCTCAACATCAAGGGCCCGGAGCTGCTGAACAAGTTCGTCGGCGAGACGGAGCGACACATCCGGCTGATCTTCCAGCGGGCCCGCGAGAAGGCGTCCGAGGGAACACCGGTGATCGTGTTCTTCGACGAGATGGACTCGATCTTCCGCACCCGCGGAACCGGGGTCAGCTCGGACGTGGAGACGACCGTTGTCCCGCAGCTGCTGAGCGAGATCGACGGCGTGGAGGGCCTGGAGAACGTCATCGTGATCGGCGCCTCCAACCGCGAGGACATGATCGATCCCGCGATCCTGCGGCCCGGGCGCCTTGACGTGAAGATCAAGATCGAGCGCCCAGACGCCGAAGCGGCGATGGACATTTACTCGAAGTACCTCGTCGAGACGCTGCCGGTGCACGCCGACGACCTCGCCGAGTTCGGCGGCGACCGCTCGCTGTGCATCAAGGCGATGATCGAGAAGGTCGTCGACCGGATGTACGCGGAGATTGACGACAACCGGTTCCTGGAGGTCACCTACGCCAACGGTGATAAGGAAGTCATGTACTTCAAGGACTTCAACTCCGGTGCGATGATCCAGAACGTCGTCGACCGCGCGAAGAAGAATGCAATCAAGGCGGTGCTGGAGACCGGGCAGAGGGGCCTGCGCATCCAGCATCTGCTCGACTCGATCGTCGACGAGTTCGCCGAGAACGAGGACCTGCCCAACACCACCAATCCCGATGACTGGGCCCGGATCTCGGGTAAGAAGGGCGAGCGGATCGTCTACATCCGCACGCTGGTCACCGGCAAGTCGTCGAGCGCCTCGCGGGCTATTGATACCGAGTCGAACCTGGGGCAGTACCTCTAACGGCGTACCCGCGCTGGTGGCTGCGGCCGTCAGCCAGGTGCAAGCTGGAACGATGGCTGACAAGGTAGTCGTTATCATCGGTGCCAGTAGTAGCGGCATCGGTCAAGCGACCGCGCTCCGGCTCGGTGGTGAGGGCCACACAGTCGCGCTCGCGGCCCGGCGGACCGATCGGCTCAATGACACCGCGCGAGAGATCAACGCACACGGCGGAACGGCTCTCGCGGGCGGTCGACGTGGCCTGCGACACCACCATCACCGCGACCACATTGACCTGTTCGGCGACCGACAGCGGGCTGCGGGCAGGTTGGTGACCCGACTCTCCCGCGAGCGGAGTGCCGGCGAGCAGCGCGGCTGGTCGGTGGGTCTGGACCGGTCGTCGCGCAGGGCGCGGACTTCGTCCCGGATCGTCGTGACCATGAAGACGATGGCCACCAGTGCCAGGAATCCGATGGTCTGCCAGAGTCTCTGGCGGGTCATCCGGGCGGACAGCTGCCACAGCTCGCGGCAGCGCGCAGCTCATCAGCGTGCCCAGCGCGCCGAACTGCACGAAGGCAAAGCGGAACGCCCACAACGCAATTGACCCGAAGCCCAGATAGGTCAGCCAGATCGCGAGCAGCGAGACCAGCACGAAGGCGGGCGCCTCGGCCAGCGCCGCCGTCGACCACCCACTCGCAGTAATCGGCATCACCACGACAAAGATTGCCATCACCAGCAGGGCGGCCGACCGGCGGCTGGCTTCGCTGAGCGTGGTGTCGGTCCGGTGCAGCAGGTAGAGCACGAACGGCGCCGCCACCAGCACCGCGGCGATGATTCCGAGCCGGATGACGTAGCCGATGTCCGGGTTGTCGCCGGTGAGTTCGGCGAGCAGCATCGTCACGGCGGTCAACGCACCAATGCCGCTGACCATCGGGGCGGAGCGTTCGACCAGCGCGCGCGACCGCACACGTCGGGTCAGCACCAGCGGGAGGCCGCGCTGCAGGAACCACTCGTGCACCTGCCGCAGGTCTGACACGGCTAGGTGTCTACGCGTCCGGCACCGGATCGGCAACCGCAGGCGCGCGTGATGTCGGCTTGTTGCGGTACCGATTGCGGGCCAGCAGCGTCAATTTCAGGTCGTCCATCAGCGGGTCGAGGAACCGCGACCGATATTCGCCGTCGCCGATCGCCCGAGCGCTGATGTACATGAACGTCAGCGCGCCGAGAAACAGCGTGACGTGGATCAGTGCCTGAGGCACTGGGATGGTCATCCCCAGCAACGTCCCGTCGCTGGGTCCGTTTCGCGTCCATGCCGCCAGCAGTTCGGGGCTCAGCACGATGAGGCCGAGGACAAAGAATATCGCCGCGGTGACAATGGCAACCATCAGAATCTGCACGACTTGCGAGGCCACCAGAACAAAGGCCACGTTGAAACGCTCGGCCCGCGTCAGCTCGTCGACCTCGGCCGGATCGGTCATCTCCTCGAACGGCGTGCCGGCCAACCGATCGCCGTGGTGGCCGGATGCGGTCGCCGACTCGAGCAGCGGCCTTGCCCGCTCATAGGTGCCGGACACGACGAAGACGGCGGCGATGACCACAAGGAACAGCAGGGCCAGCCACAGCCGGTTCCGGCTGATCGTTGCCGCCATCAGCCAGACATAGGTGTTGAAGAACACCAACACGGTGAGCAGCACCACCGGCAGAGCCCGAACCACCAGTGCCCCGGCCGCCGCAAGCTGTGACAACGTCAGCCGGACCGCCCAGCCGAGTACCGAGCCGACACCGGAGGCGGTCAGCGCCAGCACTATCACGACGATGACGGCGGTGGTCAGCATAGGAGTAAGGCCGCCGGAGATCCCTGAGGAAACGACGGCCACCGCCACCGCCACCGTCGATGTGACGGCCTGCGCGCGATTGGTCACCATGCGGGCAATAATCCAACCCACGACGGCAGCCAACGGCAGGGCAAACGTGATGATGGCCAGCACGATCCATTCCACTCTGGTGGGTTCGCCGTCGATGTTGATCTCGGAATTGCCGGTCAGCAAGTAGATCGCCAGCAGGCAGGTCGTCATGGCGGCGAAACCGGCCAGCGCGGGCGCCGACCGGGGCCACACCGACCGCAGCCGGCCCCGTGGCGTGAGCACGGAGGGCAGGCCGCGGTCGAGGAACCAGCGTTCAGCGGCACGGCGGGAGGCAATGGCTGCGGTCATGGCTGACTTTCGACGATGGCGGCCGGTGAGTCGATGTCTGTGAGCAAGCGCACTCACCGTATAGGCGCCACAGCCCCGCGGCCGTCGGCAGGCCCGGAACGTCCCCTAGGCTGAAGTCATGCAACGGATTATCGGGACCGAGGTCGAGTACGGCATCTCCTCGCCGTCCGACCCCACCGCCAATCCGATCCTGACGTCCACCCAGGCGGTGCTGGCCTACGCGGCGGCCGCGGGCATTCAGCGGGCAAAGCGCACGCGGTGGGACTACGAAGTGGAATCGCCCCTGCGCGACGCCCGCGGCTTCGACCTGAGCCGGTCGGCCGGACCGCCTCCCGTGGTCGATGCCGATGAGGTGGGCGCGGCGAACATGATTCTCACCAACGGCGCCCGGCTGTACGTTGACCACGCCCACCCGGAGTACTCCGCGCCCGAGGTCACCGATCCGCTGGACGCGGTGATCTGGGACAAGGCCGGCGAGCGGGTGATGGAGGCCGCGGCACGGCATGTGGCCAGCGTGCCGGGCGCGGCGAAGCTACAGCTCTACAAGAACAACGTCGACGGCAAGGGCGCGTCCTACGGCTCGCACGAGAACTACCTGATGTCGCGCCAGACGCCGTTCTCGGCCGTGATCGCCGGCCTCACGCCGTTTCTGGTGTCCCGCTCGGTGATCACTGGTTCGGGACGGGTGGGAATCGGGCCGTCCGGCGACGAACCCGGCTTCCAGCTCTGCCAGCGCGCCGATTACATCGAGGTCGAGGTCGGGCTGGAGACCACCCTGAAACGCGGGATCATCAACACCCGTGACGAGCCACATGCGGACGCCGACAAGTACCGCAGGCTGCACGTCATCATCGGCGACGCCAACCTCGCCGAGACCTCGACCTACCTGAAGGTGGGCGCCACGTCGCTGGTGCTGGACCTGATCGAAGATGGCATCGATCTCTCCGACCTGGCGCTGGCCCGCCCGGTGCATGCCGTGCACGTGATCAGCCGCGACCCGTCGCTGCGGGCCACCGTCGCGCTGGCCGACGGTCGTGAGCTCACCGGGCTTGCGCTGCAGCGGATCTACCTGGACCGGGTGGCGAAACTGGTGGACAGCCGCGACCCCGACCCACGGGCCGCCCAAGTGGTCGAGACCTGGGCACACATCCTCGATCTGCTGGAACGCGACCCGATGGAATGTGCCGATCTGCTGGACTGGCCGGCCAAACTGCGGCTGCTGGAGGGTTTCCGGCAGCGCGAGAATCTGAGCTGGTCGGCGCCACGGCTACACTTAGTGGACCTGCAGTATTCCGACGTCCGGCTGGACAAGGGCCTGTACAACCGACTGGTGGCCAGGGGCTCGATGAAGCGGCTGGTCACCGAGCAGCAGGTACTCGACGCGGTGGACAACCCGCCGACCGACACCCGCGCGTACTTCCGCGGCGAATGCCTGCGCCGATTCGGCGCGGATATCGCCGCGGCGAGCTGGGATTCGGTCATTTTCGACCTCGGCGGGGATTCGCTGGTGCGGATCCCCACGCTGGAACCGCTGCGGGGCAGCAAGGCGCACGTCGGGGCCCTGCTGGACTCGGTCGGCTCCGCCGTCGAACTGGTCGAGCAGCTCACCAACTGATTGCCGATGGCGGTAGTGGCCGGTGTTACTCCGGGCAATGTAGGCGTTGACCGGTAGGGTGGAGGAACCGGCGGTGAGCGCCTATTTCGCAAGAGAGTGCCGCCGATAACGAAAGCAGGAGGCAGCGATGGCTCAGGAGCAGACGAAGCGTGGCGGTGGTGGCGGCGACGACGATGATGTCACTGGCAGCACAGCCGCTGGGCAGGAGCGTCGCGAGAAGCTGACCGAGGAAACCGACGATCTGCTGGACGAGATCGACGACGTCCTCGAGGAGAATGCCGAGGACTTCGTCCGCGCGTACGTCCAAAAGGGCGGACAGTGACCTGGCCGTTTCGCGACCGCCTAACCACTAACTCCTATTCGGGCTCTGCTTTCGGAGCCGATTCCGCAGCTGTCGACCTGTCGTCCTTCTCCGAGTTTCTGGGACGGCAGGCCCCCCAGTTGCTGCCCGCCGGTTCGACCGGCCTGGAGCCCGGTGCCGGTGCGCAGTTGCCGCACGGCACCACGATCGTGGCGCTCAAGTATCCCGGCGGGGTGCTGATCGCCGGGGACCGTCGTTCTACGCAGGGCAACATGATTGCCGGCCGCGACGTCAAGAAGGTCTACATCACCGACGACTACACCGCGACCGGCATCGCTGGCACCGCCGCGATCGCCGTCGAATTCGCCCGGCTCTACGCGGTCGAACTCGAACATTACGAGAAGCTCGAAGGCGTAGCGCTGACGTTCGCCGGGAAGGTGAACCGGCTGTCGATCATGGTGCGGGGTAACCTGGCCGCGGCGATGCAGGGCCTGGTGGCGCTGCCGCTGCTGGTCGGCTACGACCTCGACGACCGCGATCCGCAGCGCGCCGGGCGGATCGTGTCGTTCGATGCCGCGGGCGGCTGGAACCTCGAGATCGAGGGCTACCAGTCGGTGGGCTCGGGCTCCGTCTTCGCCAAATCGTCGATCAAGAAGCTGTATTCGCAAGTCACCGATGCCGACTCCGCGCTGCGGGTGGCCGTCGAGTCGCTCTACGACGCCGCGGACGACGACTCGGCCACCGGCGGACCGGACCTGGTGCGTGGCATCTTTCCCACCGCGGTGACCATCGGCGCCGACGGCGCCGAGGACGTCCCGGAGGCGCGCATCGAGGAGCTGGCCCGTGAGGTCGTCGAAAGCCGCTCGCGCGCTAATACCTTCCTCACACCTGAGCCACCGACTGATGCCCGGGATATACCGTGAGCTTTCCGTATTTCATTTCGCCCGAACAGGCGATGCGCGAGCGCTCGGAGCTCGCCCGTAAAGGCATCGCCCGCGGCCGCAGCGTGGTGACGCTGGCCTACGCCGGCGGTGTGCTGTTCGTCGCCGAGAACCCGTCGCGGTCCCTGCAGAAGGTCAGCGAGCTCTACGACCGGGTCGGCTTCGCCGCGGTCGGCAGATTCAATGAGTTCGACAATCTGCGCCGTGGCGGCATCCAGTACGCGGACACCCGCGGATATGCCTATGACCGCCGCGATGTCACCGGCAGGCAGCTGGCGAACGTCTATGCACAGACACTCGGCACGATCTTCACCGAGCAGGCGAAGCCGTACGAGGTCGAGTTGTGTGTGGCGGAGGTCGCGCACTTCGGCGAGACCAAGCCGCCGGAGCTTTACCGGATCACCTATGACGGGTCGATCGCCGACGAGCCGCACTACGTGGTGATGGGCGGGACGACCGAGCCGATCATCACGGCGCTGAAGGATTCCTACACCGAGAACGCGGATCTGGCCGACGCGATCAAGATCGCGGTCGATGCGCTGCGGGCGGGCATCGCCAGCGGCAACGGATCCAGTTCCAGTTCGAGTTCGGCTGCTGCCGAGCCGCGCACGCTGGACGTGTCCACCCTGGAGGTCGCCGTCCTCGACGCCAACCGGCGGCGGCGGGCGTTCCGGCGGATCACCGGTGCGCCGCTGGAGGCGCTGTTGCCGGAGGCGGCTGCGGCGTCAGAGGCGGCCACCGTCGAACCGGGCGATCAGCCGACCTAACTCTCGACTGCCGCACACCGCGCGCCGCGTCCACTCAGCGTGCCGACCCTGCGACACGCGGTGACGTAATCGCTCTTCCTGTTGACAGTGCACCGTGAGGGGAGAAGCATGTGTTGCGTTAAGCACTGCACGTTGCGCATTACGCAACAGTCGGGAGAGCGGCTTGACCGGCCCAAAAATAATTGTCATCGGTGCAGGCATTGTCGGCACCTCACTGGCGGACGAACTCACCGCCCGTGGCTGCACCAACGTCACGGTGCTCGACCGCGGTCGGCTCTTCGTGACCGGCGGATCGACGTCGCATGCACCGGGATTGGTGTTCCAGACCAACCCGTCGAAGACCATGACCGAGTTCGCGCGTTACACCACCGAGAAGTTCAACGGCCTCAACCATCCCCGGGGCTGGTCCTTCAACCCCGTGGGTGGCCTCGAGGTCGCCACCACTCCCGAGCGCTGGGCGGACCTGCACCGCAAGGCCGGTTGGGCGCAGTCCTGGGGGATACCGGGTCGGCTGCTGACGCCGAACGAGTGCGTAGCGTTGCACCCGCTGTTGGAGGTCGATCGTATCCTCGGCGGACTCCACACTCCCACTGACGGTTTGGCGAACGCTGTGCGCGCGGCTGAAGCGCAGGCACAGTCGGCGAGCGCACGTGGTGCATCGTTCCGGCCGAACACCGAGGTGCTCGGTGTCGAGCACGCCGGTGGCCGGGTGACCGGCGTGCGCACCGCGGACGGCGTCATCGACGCCGACATCGTCGTCTGCGCCGCCGGATTCTGGGGTGCGCAGTTCGCCAAGCAGGTCGGTCTGGTCGTGCCGCTGGTGCCGATGGCCCACCAGTACGCCAAGACGGGCCGGGTGACCGGGCTCGTCGGCCGTAACACCGAGCAGTCCGAGGCGGGCCTGCCGATCCTGCGCCATCAGGATCAGGACCTGTACTTCCGCGAGCACGTCGACCGGATCGGGATCGGCTACTACGGGCACAAGCCGATGCCGGTCGACATGTCCACCCTGATGTCGGAAACGGCGGGCGAGCCGATGCCCTCGATGATGCCGTTCACCGACGAGGACTTCGCGCCCGCTTGGCGCGAGTCGATGGAACTGCTTCCCGCCCTGAGCGATTCGAAGATCGAAGAGGCTTTCAACGGAATCTTCTCGTTCACTCCGGACGGCTTCTCCATCATGGGTGAGCACCGGGAGCTGAGCGGGTTCTGGGTCGCCGAGGCGGTGTGGGTCACGCATTCGGCGGGTGTCGCCAAGGCCACCGCCGAGTGGATCGTCGACGGGACACCGTCGACCGATGTCCATGAGTGCGATCTCTACCGCTTCGAAGACGTCGCGCGCAGCGACAGGTTCATCCTGCAGACCAGCTCGCAGGCGTTCGTCGAGGTGTACGACATCATCCACCCGCACCAGTACCGCACCGCCCTGCGTGGTCTGCGGACCAGCCCGTTCTACCATCGGCAGACCGAACTCGGGGCGTTCTTCTACGAGGGCGGCGGCTGGGAACGCCCCGCCTGGTATGAGGCGAACGCCGAACTGGCACAACGGCTCCGCAACGAAGGTGTGCACTTTCCCGAGCGCGACGACTGGTCGGCCAGGTACTGGTCGCCGATCTCGATCGCCGAGGCCCGCTGGACCCGCGAGCGAGTGGCCATGTACGACATGACACCGCTGACCCGCTACGAGGTGGCCGGACGTGGTGCGGCCGCATTTCTGCAGCGGATGACCACCAACAACGTCGACAAGAGTGTCGGGTCGGTCACCTACACCCTGCTACTCGACGAAACTGGCGGCGTCCGCAGCGATCTCACCGTCGCACGGCTCGCCGAGGACAGGTTCCAGGTCGGCGCCAACGGACCGCTGGATTACGACTGGCTCACCCGGCACCTGCCGGCGGACGGCAGTGTCAGCGTCCGTGACATCACCGGGGCGACCTGCTGTGTCGGCGTGTGGGGTCCCGCCGCCCGCGATCTTGTTCAGCCGCTGTGCCGCGACGACCTGTCGCACCAGGCGTTCAAGTACTTCCGCGCGCTGTCGACGCACCTCGACGCCGTCCCGGTGACGATGCTTCGGGTCTCCTACGTCGGCGAACTGGGCTGGGAGATCTACACCGACGCCTGCTACGGCGCCGCGCTGTGGGATCTGCTGTGGGAGGCGGGCCGGGCGCACGACGTTATCGCCGCGGGCCGGATCGCGTTCAACAGCCTGCGCATCGAGAAGGGTTACCGCGGGTGGGGCACCGACGTCACCGCCGAGCACCGGCCCACCGAAGCCGGTCTCGACTTCGCCGTGCGGATGACGAAGGACTACTTCATCGGCAAGCACGCGCTCGAGCGGGCGCCCGAGCCGAACATGAAGTTGCGCAGCATCGTGTTCGACGATCCCACCGCCGTGGTGCTGGGCAAGGAACCGGTCTATATCGGCAGTCAGACGGATGGGGACCGCGCGGGCTACATCACCAGTGCCGCGTTCTCGGCCACCATCGGCCGCAGCATCGCCTACGTCTGGCTGCCGGCCACCGCCGCCGCCGGCGACGCCGTCACGGTGGACTACCGCGGTAGTCGGTACACCGCCGCCGTGCACGACGAGCCGGTGGTGGACCCCGACATGGCGCGGATTCGGAGGTGATGACGTGAGCAGCGCGGCAACGGGTTACGACGTCATCGTGGTCGGGCTGGGCGGGATGGGCAGCGCCGCCGCCTATCACCTCGCCGCGCGCGGTCAGCGGGTCCTCGGGCTGGAGAAGTTCACCCCCGCCCACGACAAGGGTTCCAGCCACGGCGGTTCCCGGATCATTCGGCAGTCCTACTTCGAGGACCCCGCCTACGTCCCGCTGCTGCTGCGGGCCTACGAGCTGTGGGAGAAGCTGGCGGCCGATTCGCAGCGCGAGGTGTTCCGGCTCACCGGTGGGCTGTTCAGCGGCCCGCCGGAGTGCCTCACCGTGGCAGGCAGCCTGCGCGCCGCGCAGGAATGGTCACTGCCGCACGAGGTACTGGAGGCGGGTGAGATCAGGGCCCGGTTCCCGAACTTCACCCCGCAGACCGGTGACATCGCGGTCTACGAGGCCAAGGCGGGTTTCGCGCGGCCGGAGATGACGGTGCAGGCCCATATCGACCTCGCCGAGCGCGCGGGCGCCACGCTGTCGTTCGGCGAAGAGGTGCTCGAGTGGACCGAGACCGCCGACGGCGTCCGGGTCACGACGGCAGAAGCTACCTACACCGCTGGCCAGGTGGTGATCTGCCCTGGCGCGTGGGCGCCGCAACTGCTCGCCGAATTGAACATCCCGATCACCGTCGAGCGCCAGGTACTGTACTGGCTCGATCCGGTCGGCGGCACCACGCCGTTCGTCGACCACCCGATCTTCATCGACGAGAACGGCGCCGGGATGCAGATCTATGGCTTCCCGGCCATCGACGGACCGGGCGGCGGCGTCAAGGTGGCGTTCTTCCGCAGGGGCGTCGTCTGCACACCCGAGACGATCGACCGCGTCGTGCATCCGCAGGAGATCGCCGAGATGCGTGACCGGGTGGCCGAATTGCTACCTGCCCTCGACGGTCCGTGCCTGCACTCGGCGACCTGCATGTACTCCAACACGCCCGACCAGAACTTCGTCATCGCCCGCCACCCGGACTGCGCCAATGTGACGGTGGCCTGCGGATTCTCCGGGCACGGCTTCAAATTCGTGCCGGTCGTCGGGGAGATCCTGGCCGATCTGGCGATCTCGGGCGAGACGAGCCCCCCCATTACCTTGTTCGATCCACGAAGGTTGGTGACCG
>JAOPWF010000817.1 GCA_025965815.1 Mycobacterium sp. | reverse complement strand
AGCGGATCGGTCGCGCGGGCCTGCGACTTCTCCTCGTCGGTCATCGTCATCACCCGCAGCGTGAGGATTTCGTCGATCTCGGTGGAGTCGTAGAGCGCGCCCTCGCTCTGCTCGGCGATCTCCGGGTGGTCGTAGAGGATGATCGGCGAGATCAGCATGAGGTCGTTGTCGCCGGGCGGTCCGGCCAGTACCGGGAAACACCGGTGCCGAACACACCGGGCGACCGCGGCCTCTGCCGCCAAAGGCGGGTCGAGCAGCGAAACGAACTCGCCACCGGCGACCTCGGCGATGACGTGGGTGCCGATCAGCGAGGCGGCGATGACCTCGTCCTTGTCGGCGGCGGCAGCGCCGGTATTGCGCACCATCACGGTCACCCGAACGTATCCCTGGTCGTTCTCGGCCGCCACGGTGACCTCGCCGCGAAGCTCGCGTCGGGTCCGCACCAGCCTGCCGCCGTCGACGTTTTCGATGTCTGTGCCCGCGTCGACGAGGATCGGAAGCGTCAGTGGCTGTTGCAGTTCCGCCGCATCGAAGGGCCCGAACGACAGTTGCCGCTCGACAGCCTCATCCCAGGTGAGCCAGGACTGAGATCCGGCCGTCAGTTCGTCGACCGGTTCGAAGCGTCCGCCGCCGACGTCGCGTTCGGCGGTTCGCCGCTGCAGTTGCAGGAACCGCACCACCAGGGACAGTGCCGCACTGTCCAGCGGGTCGACCACCATCTGGGCGGACAGCGTGTTGTCCTCGCCGACCCCGGCCTCGTCGGCCCCCGGTGTGCCGAGCACGCCGAACTGCCAACGGGACTGATTCTTGCTCGACGATGCCCGGTAGGGATACAGCAGGTAGCCCTCGTAGAGCACCGCGTCGGCGATCGTGCGTGCCCGGTCCCAGTTGCCGCTCATTGCAGTTCCTCGGCTCTGCTGGCTGCCAGCAGCGACGTGACGGCCTCATCGAAACCGAGCAGGCCGCGTGCCGACTTGTAGGTGGCCAGCGCGTCCATGGTGTCGCGGTTCAGCCGCACCCATGCGGTATTCGGATAATGCAGCTGGATCAGGTCGTGCCACACCGACACCGGCAGGTCGTAACGGTCCTCGCGGTCCCATGGCACCTGCTGGACGGCGAAGCCATGTGTGCCCTTACTGAAAACGGTTCCGCTGAACAGGAACTGCAGCGGAATGGTGCCCTCACGAAGTGAGTGAAAGTACTTGGCGGCGGTGACCTCGAGGTCGTATGTACATTCCAGCGGCATGTTCGCCTGGGTGGCGCCGGTGAAGCCCTGCACCATCACCGCGCTGTGCTGCCACAGAAACGTGCGTTGAGTGGTGGCCCACCGTTCGCGGGGCCCGAACAGGTCGACCAAACCGGGAGCCTCGTCGTCGGAATAGGGGCGCCGCAACGGCTCGATCCGGACCTGGCACCGCAGGGCGATGGCGTGCACCGGATCGTCGCCGACCGCCGCGATACCCACCCTCGCGGTCAGCACCGGGGTGACCGCGTACGGCTCCGGGGCCACGTCGAGGATGGCGAAGGTCACCTCCGTCGTCGGGCCGGGCGCCGGGCCGGTCATGGTGCGACGACCTTGCTGCGTGCCTCGATGCCGTCGAAGAAACCGTCGATGAACTCCCGCGCCTGCTGGCCGCCGTCGAAACCGTGCCACATCGTGCGTAACCGCCCGACGAACTCATAGCAGGCGTCGATCGGCACCAGATAGCACTGGGGCGGATCCTCGTCCTGGGCCCGCACCAGCAGCGCTTCGGTGTCATCAGCTAGCATCTTCGCTCGCTCGTCGGCGGCGAAGATACCGCTCCAGGCGTCGAGGTCGAGTTCGGATTCGGTGGCGCCGGCCGGCCCCGGATAGAACGCGACGGTCCGGTCCAGTGCCGAGTTGTGGAAGAAGAACGCGAGCCCGACCGGGATCTGCAGCGCCGCCCACCGGCGGCGGTCGAGCGCGAAGTCGGGGAAGGCGAGGTAGCGGTCCGGCACGGCCCGGTAACGCAGCTGGGCGCTGGTGTCGGTGAACAGCAGGTAGCACCCCCGGCAGACGCACATCAGCTGTCTGCCTTCGACAGTCACCACGTGCTGGTGTTCGTCGGCGATCTGCTCTGCACACATCTCGCAGCGCTCCCCGGTGGCCTGGGGAGGGGTTCGATTGGCTCGAATGCGCGCAAGCACGTCAAAGGGTCCGGCGGGCAGGAGCGAAGCGACCCGGGAATCAGATTCTGTCATGCCATGCCTGCCCCGGTCTGTTCGGCGACAACAGCCATTGACAGCATGCCTTCGCGGACCAACAACGGGATCGGATCGAGATGGACTTGCGCATCGGTGTTCTCGTCGACGCACGCACCGGCGTGGACGACGTCGAAGTGTGCGTGACAGCGCGGGCACCGCAGCACCGCCGAGCCGATGGGGGAGCCCATCGGACGGTGCAGCGCCGCACCGGCCAACGACTCGCTGCAGCTGCCGCACCGGTCTTGGTAGGCGAACAGTTCGTCGCCCACCCGGCAGGCGAGCACCGTTGCGCCGCCGACCAGGAACCCGCCGATCTCGCCGGGAGCCAGATCGGCGATGTCGGGCACCGGATGCCACGTCGCCGCGGCATGGCCGTTGGCGTGGACCCGGCTCAGCAGCGACTCCGCCGGAATTACACTGGAGCTCGGCTCCGTTACCGCCGCAACGACTTCGATGGACGAGATCTCCGGAGCCGCGGCACGAACGGCGTCTTCGACCGTCAACTCCAGGGTGACGCCCGACGACGGACAGCTCTTGCAGCTGCCGGTGAACTGCAGGCGAACGACATCGTCCACCACCTCGAGCAGCGAAACGTCACCGCCGTGCGAGCCCAGGTAGGGCCGGACACTGTCCAGGGCGTCCTCGATGCGCCGCTGGACGTCGTGCGGGTGCATCCCGTGCACCAGGAGGAGGCTCGCGACCAGGTCGTCGGTCGCGAACTTCTCCACCATCGTCGGGTCGTCCGCGGAGGCCATCCGGATCACCCGCTCCAGCCCCGCCCCGTAGAGGTCGACTACCTCACGGACCAGTTGCTCGGCACGCTCCCGCGCAACGGGGCCACCCGCTGCGCTCGCATCCAGCAATGTCTGGATCCGATCGCCCGCCGTGCGCCACTGCGCTTCGTCTCCGAACTCCTCAGGATTGGTTGGGCTTTCCGATCCAGAATTGCCCATGCATTACTCCCCGGTCACGGACTGGGTTGGCGAGTGCAGTTTCTCGAGCGTCTTGCCGTCACCGAGGTACATATGCACCCCGCACGGCAGACACGGGTCGAAGCTGCGCACCGTGCGCATGATGTCGATTCCCTTGAAGTGGTCCCGATCGTTCTCCTCGAATATCGGCTGGCCCTGCACCGCATCCTCGTACGGGCCGGGTGTGCCGTAGCTGTCGCGCGGATTGGCGTTCCACGGTGTCGGCGGGTACGGATGGTAGTTCGCGATCTTGCCGTCGCGGATCACCTTGTGGTGGCTGAGCACGCCACGCACCGCCTCGGTGAAGCCGCAGCCGATGCCCTCGTCGGGCACCTCGAACTTCTCCCAGGTCTTGGTGCGTCCGGCCCGGATCTCGACGAGTGCCTTCTCCGCGAAGTGCAGCGCGGCTGCAGCTGCGTAGGCCTGGAAGTAGGTC
>JAOPWF010000596.1 GCA_025965815.1 Mycobacterium sp. | reverse complement strand
CTAGCGTGTTACCTAGCGCACGGACATCAACGGAGAGGCAATGCAGGTGCTAGGAACTACTACGACGCGTGCGGAGGCCGGCCCCGGACATCCCGGTCGTGGTCACGAGCCGTCGGCTCATGACCGCCGACATCGTCCGGCTCACGCTGGGGGACCCGCAGCAGGTGGACGGGCTGCAAAACACTTACGTCGACAACCTAAGGAGTGCCATGAGGAGAGAATGCCGCAACTTGATCATTGTGGACTTGCGATGATGACTAACAGTCGTGGAGTGAACCGTCCGTCCGTCGCTCGTCCCGCCCGTCTCGCTATGTCCCCGCAGGACTACCAAAAACTTGGTCTCGAAAAGGGCCGGATGGAGCCGTGGGAAGACGCGGCGCATACCGACGGGAGTCCGGGAACCCATGAATGGTGGTACATCGACGCGGAGGTCGACGGATCGACCCTGGCAATATTTATGATGACCAAACCCCTTGCGGGCAGCGATGAACTGCCGCTCACGCCGAACGTGACGGTTAGTCTCAAATTACCCGACGGCTCAGCAATCGAGAAGAAGGCGACCATTCCGGCAGACGAGTTCTCCGCTTCCAAGGTCGAATGCGACGTGCGGATGGGCCGAAATTATTTCAGAGGAGATCTTCACTCCTATCAGGTGCACGTCGAGATAGACGATTTTGTGGCCGATGTTCAGCTCACTGGAACGGTAAACGCGTGGCGACCCGGGACGGGCTACATGTTCTTCGGGGAGAATGACGAAGAGCATTTTGCCACGGCGCAACCTGTGCCCCTGGGGGATGCGAGGATGACTGTCCATACGAAGGGCCTGGACCTATCAGGAACTGGGCCGGGTTACATCGACCGTGGTTGGACAAATGTCCCGATGGGGAAGCTTATTCACGACTGGTACTGGGCCCGGGTGCAATTCGGCGAGTACTTGGTCCTTGTCTGGGTTTTGACGGCAGAAAAGGACTATGGCTACCATGAATTCAAACAATTTCTCGTGACACGGGCAGGTCAGATAGTGGCGGACGTGCCGGCAGATGGTGTCGACATCACCTTCGAGACCAGCGACATACACACTGATTCGGACACGGGAAAGCCGGTAGCCAATACGTTGTCTTGCAATTATCAGGCGGGGCAAACACGCTACACGGTCACATTTGAGCGCGAGAGCGACTTTCTGCATATCAAGTTCATCGACCTCATGACCGGCGCTCAACTGGACAGAGCACGTGCGACAAACAACGATGGCGCTGATCTGCGTTTCGCGGGCACGGCGACGTTTGTTCACTCCGAGGGCGATGAAATTGTCTACACAGAGCAGAAAGAGGCATTCTGGGAGCTGGCGTACTACGGACATGCGCGGTAAGCGACCATGATGGGACCGCCAGAACAAGGCGAGGACTGGGCACAAGACCGACGTGGGATAGCCGCCGACGCCCAAATGTTGAGCCACCTGGCCCAGCTGCTCCAAGTCCCCACCCCACCGCAATCACGCTGGCGGGCGGCGACCGTTACATTGTTTGCCACCAACCCGCTCGGCGTGACGAGCGCCTATCACCAGCACGTCCAGGACATTGACTGGCCAATCCCGGAGAAAACGCTGATCAGCCAAGCGATGGCGCTGCTTTACCACCGGGCGAACCACACCCCGGGCGAACCCTGGCCGCCCGGGCAGTGAGGCTGTGGGGAAGTATCTGGTCGATCTCCGGCTCGGCGTCGCACGGGACCCGAACACCATGGCCGGTGGGTTCACGACTCTACTCAACCACCCGCTGACTGACGTTCGCCCGCACGGTACTGCGCTCGCACAAAGTCGGCAACATGTAGGCCGGTCGGAACGACGCTGTCGGACAGCGCAGTTCCCAAAATATGGCAGGGGTGGACTGTCGGTCTTGATGCACGGTGATGGCGCGACCAAGCTGCCGCGCACCACCGATACCACGGTCGACCGGATCGCCGTCGCGATCGGCTGCCGCAGCGAGGCAGCCTTCCGCCGGGCCTTCACCATTGAGATCGGTTGCCCTCCTACGCAATACCGCAACCGGACCCGGACGTGAGGGCCACGCGTATGTCCGATCCGTTGTCGCCGACCAGGAGGATCCGCGTCGATGCCTGCCGGTGCCGTACTCGCCTTGGAGTCTCTGAACCAAGAACCCGGTATCGGCGGCGCCCAGATCACCTGTGCCGCCGATAGATTCAACAAGAGCCGTCCTATTGCTAGGTCGGGCTCGCCTCGGACCTGAATTACCGGACGCATCATGGCCCCCTAGGGGTGGGCCGGCTCCCTCAGCATGCGGTGTCGAAGACGTCGCGGACGCGGTCCAGGTAGCCAGGGAGCGGGTCGTGGCTTGCGCTGACGATGCGGAGTTGGCCGTTGAAGGTGCAGAGACCGGCGTTCCGTTCGCCCTGGGCCTGCGCGAGAATCGCCGGCCCCCAGATCGCCACCGGTCGCACACCCTCTGGTGTGCCCATGTTCAAGACACGGAGGTTGGATGCGAACGCCTCGAAGCTGAGCCCCGCCATCATGAAGGCCTCCGCGTCCTCGTTGGTCGCGTCGACGGGGATGAATTGTTCGGTGGCGGCCAACGCGTCGAGCACGGCGGGTACCGAACGTGCACGCGCGAGCTGGTCGCTGACCGTGTCGTCGATGGCCGCGGTGTCGATGACGCCGATGTCGGCCAGCGTGGACACACTCTGACGCAATCGGTCGTGCAACGTGTGTGCCGACCCGGTGGGTGACCACGCGCGCACCTCGTACCCGGCCAGAGCGAACTGCTGTGCAAACAGATGGCCGATGTAGCCCGGGCCGACGACACCCACCGGGCCGCCCAAAGGTCGTGCGCTGGTCACGAATTCACCTTTCGTGCCCGTGCCGCGCGCACGAAGCACGGATCGATGTTGGTCTCGTTTCAGCCGGCAGTCAGCAAGGACGCCCAGAACAAGATCAGCGGTCAGATCCGTCGGTGGCGGCTGCACCGCTGGATTGGCTTACCCCATCGCCAAGATCGCCCGGCAGATCAACCCTGTCGTGCGCGGATGGATGCAGTGCTACCGAGCCTTCTACCGCTCCGCACGGTATCCACTCCTGTCGCGCATCAACGCCTTCGTGATGCGCTGGATCCGCAACAAGTACAAACGGCTGCGCGCCACCAAGAAAGCCACGGCATGCTGGCAGCGCATCACCAGCCAGCATCCCCGGCTCTTCGCCCACTGGGCATGGGTGCACGGTTCCTTGTGGACAGGATGACAAGAGGCCGGTGACGAGAGAATGTCACGCCGGGATCTGTGGGAGCCGGAGTGAGAATCCCTCCGGCTGCCCGACACCGCGTGATCAAATCCTTTCGGGAGCAGTAGGATTCGGTGACATGATGTCGATGGCAAGCGACGTCGGCCGCTGGCCATTGATCGCATTGAGATCCATCGGGCACGCCGAGAGAACCACCGCACAATCCATCGCCGCCGCGAACGTCACCGCATCCCCTGGTCGGCTCACCGCGGGCAACCAGCTCAGGTCACCCTCGGTGCTCACGGGGATGTTCATGAACACATTCACCGGCTGGGGGACGGCGTCGGTGGCCAACCCAATCTGCGCCAAGGCGTTCTGCACGTTGTCTGCGCAGCAGGCGTGGCCCGGGGCGCCCAACATCCGGTAGCGCTCGGGGTCGCACGCGGCGATCAGCATGTCGTGGACACCTGGCGAGGTGTCGGCAACCAGCGTCAGGATCGGCCTACGACGGTTGGTCATGAACTGCTCGCCGATGCGCGGAAATAGCCTGCTAGTCGACGTGCGGGTATGCGACGCCGATAGGTACTCGCCGGGATCCGCGCCGGCGAAGGCGAATAGATCACCGACCTGTCCTCCCTCGACGTCGACGATGCGCAGGTGCTCGCCGTGCCGCACCCACACAGCGCCCCCCGCACCGGCGGGAACCACCATGTGGGTCGGCCTGTTTCTGAACTCCACGACACCCATTCAACTCGCTGAGACAACGGCCACCGTCGAGGGTTTGCCTGGAGTTGGAGTCGACACCATCTACCACCCCGGGCGCGGAGCACCGACCTGTGACCGTCGTCGACCACTAGTTGATAATGACGACTGTCCACGGAGATGTCAGATAGCAAGTGCTGCAGCATCTTTAATAGATATCGGGACTCCTCCCGTTGTGCCGACCCAAAAATTTCCCGTCAACGGCCGGTGGGGTGATTCGCCCAGGACTTGCTTAGTTCCGGCTGTCACGTGACGGAATCGGACGAAGTCACCTGCACGTCGGCCCAGAACTTAGTTAAG